>CAXSEJ010000045.1:0-13254 GCA_964236395.1 uncultured Rhizobacter sp. | reverse complement strand
AGGCCGACCTGCACCGCGGCCAGCGCTTCCATCTCGACGCCGGTGCGGCCGAAGCTCTCGACCTCGGCCGTGCAGCGCACTTCGTTCGACGCCGGCACGACCTCGAACTCGACGCCGATGCGCGTGATCGCGATCGGGTGGCACAGCGGCACCAGCTCCGCCGTGCGCTTGGCCCCCTGGATCGCCGCGATGCGGGCCACGCCGAGCACGTCGCCCTTCTTCGCGTTCCCTGCCTCGATCAACGCCAGCGTCGCCGCCAGCATCGTGATCGTGCCCGTCGCCCGGGCGACGCGGTGCGTCTCGGCCTTGCCGGCCACGTCGACCATGTGCGCCTGGCCGTGCGCATCGAAGTGCGTGAGTCGGTGCGAAGCAGGGGCGGCCATGGCGCTACACAGTGCGGAAACGTTTCGCGGGCATCATAGCGACGAGGTCCTCTCCGCCATGATCAAACCGGGTTCGACGACGATGTGGCGCCGCTGCGTGGCGACGCTCTGCTCCCTTGCGCTCGTGGCATCGGCGGGCATCGCACCGGCGATGGCGCAGAACGCCTTGCCCGCACTCGGCGACACCGACTCGGCCGACTTCACGGTCGGTGCCGAACGCAAGATCGGCGACGAGATCATGCGCGAGATCCGCGCCGACCCGGACTACGTCGACGACCCGCTGCTGCTCGAGTACGTGCAGTCGGTGTGGCAGCCGCTGGTGGCCACGTCGCGATCGCTCGGCAACATCACGGCCGACATCGACCAGCGCTTCGCCTGGCAGCCGTTCCTGGTGCGCGACCCGAGCGTCAACGCGTTCGCGCTGCCGGGCGGGTTCGTCGGCGTGCACCTCGGCCTCATCGCCATCACGGCCACGCGCGACGAGCTGGCTTCCGTGCTGGCGCACGAGATGTCGCACGTCACGCAGCGGCACATCGCGCGCAGCATCAGCGGCAACGGCAGGCGCTCGCTGATCGGCCTGGCGGCGATGGTGCTCGGCATGCTCGCCGCCTCGCGCTCGAACTCGCCCGACGCGATGAACGCCGTCATCGCCGGCAGCCAGGCGGCCACGCTGCAAGGCCAGCTCAACTTCTCGCGCGACATGGAGCGCGAGGCCGACCGCATCGGCTTCGGCGTCATGACCTCGGCCGGCTACTCGCCCGGCGGCATGGCGGCGATGTTCGAGCGCATGGAAGTGTCGACGCGGCTCAACGACTTCGGCGGATTCCCGTATCTGCGCACCCACCCGCTGACCATCGAGCGCATCGGCGAAGCCCGCGCTCGCGCCAGCAACCGTGTCGAGCCGGCGGCTCGCATCAGCGTGCTCGAGCACACGGCGGCCCAGGCCAGGGCGCGGGTGCTGATGGACAGTCGCGTCGATGCCTTGCGCCGCTGGGAAGCTCGCGACGCCGACACCGAAGGCACGGCCGCCGACAAGCTGCGCGCGGCGACCGAAAGCGGGCTGGCAGCCAGCCTGCTGCGCGATTGGTCACGGGCCGATGCGGCCTTCGCCCGGGCGCTCGCCATCACGCGCGGCAGCCCGAACAGCAGCGCCCGGGCCGAGCGGGCCGTGGCGCTGATGCAGGCTCAATCGCTGCTCGACCGCGGCGAGGCCGGTCGCGCCGCCGAGGCCGTCAAGCCGTACCTTGCCGACGGCTCGCGGCCCAGCCTGTTGCTGGCCACGCAGATCGCGTTGAGCGCCACGCCGCAGGTCAGCCCGGACAGCCCGGCCCTGAAGGCGCGTGCCGATGAGCTGCAGACCTGGGTCGCGGTGCACGACGACGACGCGCTGGCATGGAGCGGCCTGGCGCAGACCTGGGCTCGCCTCGGCGTGCCGCTGCGCTCGCTGCGCGCCGAAGCCGAGTCGCGCTACGCGCTCGGCGACCTGCTCGGCGCCGTCGATCGTCTGCGGGCAGGGCAGCGCGTGGCCCGCAGCGGCGGCTCCGTCGACTTCATCGACGCGTCGGTGATCGACTCGCGGCTCAGGGCGATCGAGGCCCAGCGCAAGCAGATCGAGGTGGATCGGCGGGCGTCGAGGTAGCGCGGGTCGGGCACGGTGAGCTTCGAGGTGCGCGGCGCCGGCGTGAAGGCGGTGCCCGTCAAGGCCGCGCCGGAGCGACGGGTTTCGATCGGACCGCACACTACGCCCCCATGATCAGACACTTCCTCGCCGCGGCCGCCCTGGGCCTGTTCCTGGCTTCGGTCCCTGCGCAGCCCGCGCCCGCCGCGCCGCCCGCCGGCATCGGCGAAGTCACCCGCGTCGAGGGCATCACCGAGTACCGGCTGGGCAACGGCCTGCAGGTGCTGCTGGTGCCCGACGACTCGAAGCCGACGACCACGGTCAACGTCACCTACCGCGTCGGCTCGCGCCACGAGGGCTACGGCGAGACCGGCATGGCGCACCTGCTCGAGCACATGCTGTTCAAGGGCACGCCGACGCACCCGAGGCTGATGGCCGAATTCCAGCAGCGCGGCCTGCGCGCCAACGGCACGACCAACTACGACCGCACCAACTACTTCGCCTCGTTCGCCGCCGACGACGAGAACCTGCGCTGGTACCTGGGCTGGCAGGCCGATGCGATGGTGAACAGCACCGTCGGCCGTGCCGACCTCGACACCGAGATGACGGTGGTGCGCAACGAGATGGAGCGGGCCGAGAACGACCCGTCGCGCACGCTCGTCAGCAAGCTGCTGGCGTCGATGTACCAGTGGCACAACTACGGCAAGTCGGTCCTCGGTGCCCGGGCCGACGTCGAGAACGTCGACATCCCGCGACTGCAGGCCTTCTACCGGCAGTACTACCAGCCCGACAACGCCACGCTCATCGTCGCCGGCCGCTTCGACCGCACGAAGGTGCTCGCCTGGGTGGCTCGGTATTTCGGCGCCCTGCCGCGGCCGGCCCGCACGCTGCCCGTCACCTACACCCTCGACCCGGCGCAGGACGGCGAGCGCAGCGTCACGGTCCGGCGCGCCGGCGGCTCGCCGCTGGTCTACATGGGCTTCCACATGCCGCCGGCCGCCGCGCCCGACTTCGCTGCCGTCGAGTTGCTCGCGCTCGTGCTCGGCGACTCGCCCGGTGGCCGGCTGCACAAGCGGCTGGTCGAGCGCCAGCTGGCATCGCATGCCTTCGCCTGGGCGTGGGACCTTGCCGAGCCCGGCCTGCTCATGACCGGCGCCGAGCTGGCGCCCGGGCAGGACGCCGACAAGGCCCGCGCCGAGATGCTGGCGACGATCGAATCGCTGCGCAGCGAGCCGGTCAGCACCGAGGAGCTGGAGCGCGCCCGCACGCAGTGGCTGAACGCGTGGGACAAGGGCTTCGAAGACCCCGAGCGCATCGGCGTCGAGCTCTCGGGTGCCATCGGCCAGGGCGACTGGCGGCTCTACTTCCTGACCCGCGACCATGTCCGACGCGTCACCGCGGCCGACCTCCGCCGCGTCGCTGCCGAGCGGCTGGTGCGCGACAACCGCACGGTCGCCGTCTACGTGCCGACGACGCAGACGGAGCGTGCCCCGGCGCCCGCGACCGTCGACGTGGCCGCGCTGGTCAAGGACTACAAGGGCAGCGCCGATGTCGCCCAGGCCGAGGCCTTCGATCCGACGCCGGCGAACATCGACGCGCGCACGCAGGAGTTCACGCTGGCGAGCGGCCTGCGCGTCGCGCTGCTGGCCAAGGGCGCGCGCGGCCAGTCGGTGCAGGCGCGGCTGCGCCTGCACTACGGCGACGTGGCCAGCCTGCAGAACCAGGACACGGTTGCGGCAGCGGTGGCGGCGCTCATCGACAAAGGCGGTGCCGGCCTGAGCCGCCAGCAGATCGCCGACGCCTTCGACGGATTGCAGGCGCAAGTCGCGTTCGGCGCCGATGGGCAGACGCTGAACGTCGCCATCACCACCAAGCGGGCGCGGCTGCCCAAGGTCATCGCCCTCGTCGGCCGGCTGCTGCGCGAGCCGGCGTTCGCCGCCGCGCCGCTCGAGGAAGTTCGCCTGCAGGCGCTGACGGCGATCGAAGGCCGGCGCAAGGAGCCCGCGGCGCTCATCCGCAACCGCGTCGGACGGCACGGCAATCCGTACCCGCGCGGCGACCTGCGCTACGTCTCGACCTTCGACGAAGCCGAGCAGGACGTGCGTGCCGTGACGCTGGCCCGGGTGGCCGACTTCCATCGCCGCTTCTACAGCGCAGCGAGCGGCGAGTTCGCCGCCGTCGGCGACATGGACACGGCAGCCGTCAGGCAGGCGCTGACGTCGGCGTTCGGCTCCTGGGGCCAACCGGCGGCCGGTGCGCTCGCCTACGTGCGCGCGCCGCAGCCGATGGTGGAGGTGAAGCCGGCCCGGTTCGTCGAGCTCACGCCCGACAAGCAGAACGCCAACCTGAGCGGCGTGCTGCCGCTGCCGCTTTCCGACACGCATCCCGACTACCCGGCCCTGATGCTGGCCAACGCGATCTTCGGCGGCGGCGGCAGCTCACGCCTGTGGAAGCGCATCCGCGAAGGCGAAGGGCTCAGCTACGACGTGCGCTCGGGCGTCGGCTGGAACTCGTTCGACCTCAACTCGCCGTGGACCTTCAGCGCCATCTTCGCGCCGCAGAGCCAGCCGCGGGTGGAGTCGGCGTTTCGCGAGGAGCTGGCGCGCGCACTGCGCGACGGCTTCACGCAGCAGGAGCTCGACACCGTTCGGGCCGGCCTGCTGAATGCACGCCGCCTGGCGCGGGCCCAGGACGGCGTGCTCGCCACCGCCCTCGCCGTCAACCGGGAGCTGGATCGCCGCTTCGCCTACTCGCAGCAGATCGACGACGCGCTGCAAGCGGCGAGCCTCGCCCAGGTGAACGCCGCCTGGCGCAGGTACATCGACCCGGACAAGCTGGTGCTGGCCTGGGGCGGTGACTTCAAGAACGCGCCGTAGGACGGCGCCCGCGGTGCGCCCGTCGGCGACCGTGCTCAGCGGCGCTTGAAGAGCGCTTCCATCGCCACGTCGATGACGAGGCTGCACACGCTGTAGAGCAGCGAGCCGATGAGCGCCGCGCCGAAGCCGGCGACGCCGAAGCCTTCGAGCAGCGAGGCCGCGGCGTAGAACATCAGCGCGTTGATCACGAACAGGAACAGGCCGAGCGTGATCAGCGTCACCGGGAAGGTGAGCAGCACGAGCACCGGCCGGACGAGCGCGTTGAGCAGGCCGATCACCAGCGCGGCGATCAATGCGGCGCCGAAACCCCGCACCTGCACGCCGGAATAGAGCTGCGCCACGAGCAGCAGGGCGGCGGCGAGCAGCAGCCAGCGAACGACGATCTTCATGGCCGGAAGGATAGCGGCCGGATCCGCGGACGCGCCAGGGCGGACGCGCCAGGTTAACGCGAATCGTTCCTATTCAATGATAGAGTCGCGGTCCAGTCTCCGTCGACGATGAGCCGCACCCTGACCCTTCCCGCGCTCCGCCCCGGCCTTGCCGTGCCGGCAGTGGCCGCGCACCTGCCGCCGCTGCCGGGCCGCGGCGCTCGTCGCGACGGGCTCACGCCAGCGCAGCGCACGGCGATGGTCGGCGCCATCCTGTGCGCACACGGCGCCGCGCTATGGGGCGTGATGCAGATTCGGGAAGTGCGCGACGCGGTCGCCGAGGTCGCGCCGATGTTCGTGAGCCTGCTCGCGCCCGATCGACCGGCGGAGCGGCCGCCCGAGCCGGTGCGTCTTCCGCCGCCCCCGCCGCAGGCCGCACCGACGCGGATCGTGAAGCCGCCGCCGCCGGTGATCGCCGCCGCGCCGAGCCCGGCAGCCGCGACGTTCCCGGTGCCCGCGCCAGCGCCGGTGCCGGTGCCGGTGCCGACGCCCGAGCCACCGGCACCGCCGGTCGTCGTCGCTGCGCCGAGCCCCGCGCCGGCACTGCCCGCACCGCCGCCGCCGGCCAAGGTGATTCCGGCCTCGGCGGTGCAATACCTGGAGCCGATCGAGCTCGTCTACCCGCGTGTGTCGAAGCGGCTGGGCGAGACCGGCCGCGTGCTCGTCCGGGTCTTCATCGACACCGCCGGCGCGGCGAAGAACGTGCAGGTCGAGCGCAGCTCCGGCCACTCGCGTCTCGACGAGGCGGCAGTGTCCGCGGTGCAGAAGGCGCGCTTCAAGCCCTATACCGAGAACGGCCAGGCCGTCCCCGGCTGGGCCTTCATTCCGCTCGAATTCGAACTGGAGAAATGACCGTGACCCCCGACCCCGCACTGGCGGCGCCCGCCGCCGGCTTCGCCCACTTCATCGGCCAGAGCGACTTCCTCGGCAAGACGCTGCTGGCGCTGCTCGTCGTGATGTCGATCGCCTCGTGGGCGATCATCGCCGTCAAGGGCCTGACGCTGATGCTGCGCAACGCGCGCAGCCGCGAGTTCCTGAACAACTTCTGGAACGCCACCTCGCTCGAGGCGGTGGCGGGCGAGATCGCCACGCACGGCGCGCGCGACCCGTTCTCGCACCTCACCAGCCACGCCATGCACGCCCAGGCGCACCACGCGCGCTACGGCGCGGCCAAGCTCGAAGAGGCGGGCAGCTCGGGCGAGTTCGTCACGCGCACGATCAAGAAGGTGCTCGACGAGGAAATGACGCGGCTCGAGAACGGCCTCACCGTGCTCGCCACCGTCGGCGCCACGGCGCCCTTCGTCGGCCTCTTCGGCACGGTCTGGGGCGTCTACCACGCGCTCGTCGCCATCGGCATGAGCGGCTCGGGCACGCTCGACAAGGTGGCCGGCCCGGTCGGCGAGGCGCTGATCATGACCGGCCTCGGCCTGGCCGTCGCGATTCCCGCGGTGGTCGGCTACAACGGCCTCATCCGCGCCAACCGGGTGCTGGCGGCCAAGCTCGACGCCTTCGCCTACGAGCTGCACACCTTCGTGTCGATGGGCCAGCCGCTGGGTAGCGGCACCAGCGCGGGCGCCGTCGAAGCGGCCGCGGCGCCGAACGTTCGCGCCCTGGCCGGCCGGCCGGCCGCGGCCTGAGGCCCGCGCGATGGCCTTCGCCAGCTTCGACTCGCGCCAGGCCAGTGCGCCGATGGCCGAGATCAACATGGTCCCGCTCATCGACGTGATGCTGGTCCTGCTCGTCATCTTCATCATCACCGCGCCGCTGCTCACGCAGGCCGTGAAGCTGGAGCTGCCGAAGGCGACCTCGCAGGTCAACGACCTGCGTCCGGAGAAGATCGACTTCGCGATCGACGCGGCCGGCGCGCTTTACTGGAACGGCGAGCCGCTGCCGCGCGCCGAGGTGCAGAAGCGCTTCGCGGCCGAAGCTGCCAGGTCGCCGCAGCCCGAGGTGCATCTGCGTGCCGACCAGGCGGTGGCCTATCGCTTCGTCGCCCAGACGCTCGCCGATGCGTCGAAGGCCGGCCTGGGCAAGGTCGGCTTCATCAGCGAAGCCGAGACGCCGTGAGCGCCGCGCCGCCGCCGCCCGCGACGAGCCGGGCCGCGGCCAGAACACGTTCGAACGCGGCCCGGTCTTCCGGCAGCCCCCGGCTGTTGCCGCTCGGCGCACTCGCCGCCGGCTTCGGCCTGGTGCAGCTCGATGCGATGGCCCAGGTGGCGCCGCCCACCCCGCCCGCGACACCGGCGTCGGCGGCCGCGTCGGGCGTGACGCTCACGACGGTGCGGGTCAAGGAAAAGGTCGAGACCGACGCGAACTCCGTGCGCGCCGGCACCACGACGATCGGCCGCGGCCTGCAGGAGCTGCGCGACATCCCGCAAGGCGTGACCGTGGTCACCGAGAAGCTGCTCGAAGACCGCCGCACCGACACCGTGAAGGAGGCGCTGCACTACACCGCCGGCATCACCTTCCAGGCGGCCGAGGGCGGCGAGGAAGACATCCGCCTGCGCGGCTTCTCGCTCACGGCGAGCGGCGACATCTTCGCCGACGGCGTGCGCGACCCGGCCTTCTACGAGCGCGATGTCTTCAACTTCGACCGCATCGAGCTGCTGCGCGGCTCGGCCTCCATGCTGTTCGGGCGCGGCTCGACCGGCGGCGTCGTCAACCAGGTGAGCAAGCAGCCGCTGCTCGCCGACGTGCACGAGGTCTCGGCCACCGTCGGCAACGGCAAGTACGTCCGCGCCACGGGCGACTTCAACCTCAAGACCTCGGACACGTCGGCCGTTCGCCTCAACGTCATGCGGACCCAGGCCGACAACTTCGGCAACGGGGTCGACAAGTACGGCATCGCGCCGACCTTCCGCTGGGGCATCGGCACGGCCGACGAGTTCTCGCTCGGCTACTACCGCGTCGACAACGACAACGGCATCAACTACGGCATCCCCTGGCTGCGCGGCAACACCAGCGCGCCGATCTCGGAAGCGAACCCGGCGGTGCTGGTGCCCGTCAACCCGCGCAACTACTACGGCGCGGCGAGCGACTACAGCGCCGGCTACGCGTCGTACGGCACCTTCACCCACACGCACCGGTTCGGCGACGGCGGCCAGTGGCACACCGTCCTGCGCCAGGGCGGCTACGACCGCGACCAGCGCGCCTCGACGATCCGCTTCTGCACCCGCACGGCGACGGCCAACCTCGACTGCCCGGCCGAGGCGCCGACGCGCGGCAGCATCGACGGCAGCTCGGTCCTGACCCGCGGCGGCGCGAGCGGCCAGAACAAGGTGCAGGACATGACCACCACCTACCTGCAGACCGACTACACGAACAAGCTCGCCCTCTTCGGCCGCACCAACGAGATCCTCGCCGGACTCGACCTGGCGCGCGAGAAGTTCGCCAACTACGCGCTCACGCCGCTGGCCTCGACCAAGGCGCTGCCGCGCGTGACGGTCGGCTCGCCCGACGACGGCGCGTCGTTCGACGAGAACGCGCGCGACCGCGACGTCAACCGCCGCTTCGTCGCCAAGGCCGTCGGCGCGTTCGTGCAGGACACGGTCGAGGTCGCGCCGAACTGGAAGGTGCTCGCCGGCCTGCGCTTCGACCGCTTCATGGGCGACTACGTCAGCCCGGCGACGACGGCCGCCAACGGCACGGTGGCGCCGGAGCAGCGGCGCTCGCGCGGCGACTCGCTCTGGAGCCAGCGCTTCGGCGTGATCTGGCAGCCGACCGGGCAGAGCTCCTTCTACGCCTCGTACGGCACCTCGTTCAACACCTCCGGCGAGCTCTACAACTACGACGCGCAGGGATCGAACACGCCGCCGGAGAAGAGCCGCAACATCGAGATCGGCGCCAAGCTCGACCTGTTCGATGGCAACCTGTCGACCCGCGCCGCCGTCTTCCACTCGACCAAGTACAACGAGCGCAACCGCGATTCACCCAACGGCGTGCCGCTCGAGAACTACCTGCTGTCGGGCAAGCGCCACGCCGCCGGCTTCGAACTCGACGTCGCCGGCCGCATCACGCCGGCCTGGGAGGCATTCCTGTCGTACGCGCTGATTCCGAGCGCCAAGATCGACACCGTCCAGGGCGTCACCCTGACCGGCGAGCTCGCGGGCCAGCGGCCGTCGCTGACGCCGCGCCACAGCGGCTCGCTGTTCACGACCTATCAGCTCACCTCGGCCTTCCGCTTCGGCGGTGGCCTGAACGCGCGCAGCACGCAGACGCCGAACCGCAACCCGGCCGGCATCGTCGCGCCGGGCTTCGTCACCTGCGACGTGTTCGGCGAATACGCCTTCACGCCGCAGGTCGTGCTCAAGCTCAACCTGCTGAACGTGACGAACAAGCTTTACGCCGATTCGCTCTACACCGCCCACTACGTGCCGGGCCAGCCGCGCACGTTCTACGCGACCCTGGTGGCGCGCTTCTGACGGCGCAGGCCGATGCTGCTGCAGGTGCCGGGCGTCCTCACCGCCGACGAGCTCGCGCAGGTTCGGCGCTGCCTCGACGGCGCGCGCTGGAGCGACGGCCGGGCGACATCGGGCGCCCAGTCGGCACTGGCCAAGAACAACGAGCAGCTCGGCGCCGACGAGCCGGCCCTGCGCCTGCTGCAGGAGATCGTGCTGGCCGCGCTCAACCGGCATCACCTCTTCTTTTCGGCGGCGCTGCCGAAGCGGCTGTTGCCGCCGATGTTCAATCGCTACTCGGGCGCCGCCAACGCCTTCGCCGACCACATCGACAACGCCGTGCGCTTCGTGCCCGGCCGGCCGGGCGAGCGCGTCCGCACCGACATCAGCTGCACGCTGTTCCTCGCCGAGCCGTCGGAGTACGACGGCGGCGAGCTCGTCGTCGAAGACACCTACGGCGTGCAGCGCGTCAAGCTGGCCGCCGGCGACCTCGTGCTCTACCCCGGCACCAGCGTGCACCGGGTCGAGCCGGTGACGCGCGGGGCGCGGCTGGCCAGCTTCTTCTGGGTCGAGAGCATGGTGCGCAGCGTCGAGCAGCGCCGCCTGCTCTACGACATGGACCTTCACCTCATGCACCTGCGTGAATCCGTCGGTGAAACCGACCCCGCCGTGATCGGTCTGACCGGCACGTACCACAACCTCCTGCGCCTCTGGGCCGACACATGAAACCCAACCTCCTCGCCATTGCCGCCGCCGTCCTGCTTTCCGCCTCCGGCGCCGCGCTCGCCCAGCACGCCGAGAAATGCGAAGCCATCGCCAAGGAGGAATGGAAGCCGCAGGCCGAGCTCGAGAGAAAGCTCACCGACCAGGGCTGGAAGATCAGCCGCGTGAAGATCACCAACGGCTGCTACGAGGTCTACGGCCGCGACGAGAAGAACAACCGCGTCGAGACCTTCTTCCACCCGAAGACCTTCGACGTGGTCACCGCGCCGAAGTGATCCGGGTCTGGGATCGCCCGGTGCGGCTGCTGCACTGGGCACTCGCCGCTTCGGTCGCGCTCGCCTGGGCGAGCACCGAGTGGGCGGTCGGCTGGCATCAGCCGCTCGGCTGGGGGGCGCTCGGCATCGTCGCAATGCGCATCGTGTGGGGCTTCGTCGGCAGCCGCCACGCGCGCTTCGCCCAGTTCGTGCGCGGCCCGCGCACCACGCTGGCCTACGCAGCCAAGGCGCTGCGCGGCCATGAGCCGCGCCACGTCGGCCACAACCCGCTCGGTGCGTGGATGGTGCTCGCGTTGATGGCCACCGTGGGCGCCCTCGCGCTCACCGGCTGGCTCTACACCACCGACCGCTTCTTCGCCGACGAGACCGTCGAGCGCCTGCACGTCGCGCTGGCCTGGGCCATCGTCGCGCTGGTCGTGCTGCACGTCGCCGGTGTCGCGATGGCGAGCCGTCGCCATCGCGAGAATCTCGTCGGCGCGATGGCGCATGGTCGAAAGCGCCAGGCACGAGGCAGCGACATCGACTGACGCGCCCCCGCGACAAAGCGCATCTCGCCTTCGAAGATTGCATGTCGCACGAGTGAAAACAGCTTCTCTCGCCCCTACACACGCAGTAGTATTCGCACCGCGCGGCACCACGGAGAAATGAAAGTCGTACGCGGCTTTCGCCCGACCCCGAGCACATCAACCAATCACTTGATGGAGAGAATCAACATGGCAACTGCGAAGAAAGCTGCGAAGAAGGCAGCCCCTGCGAAGAAGGCTCCGGCCAAGAAGGCCGCGCCCGCGAAGAAGGCGGCGGCTCCGGCCAAGAAGGCGGCGGCGAAGAAGGCTCCGGCCAAGAAGCGCACCCCCAACGCCGCTTTCATGAAGGCAATGACGCCGAGCAGCCAGCTCGCGGCCATCATCGGCGACAAGCCGGTGCCGCGGACCGAGGTGACCAAGAAGGTCTGGGAGTACATCAAGAAGAACAACCTGCAAGACTCGGCGAAGCGCACCATGATCAACGCCGATGCCAAGCTGAAGGAAATCTTCAAGAAGGCGCAGGTCTCCATGTTCGAGATGACCAAGCTGATCAACGGCCACTTGAGCTGAAGCTTTCGCAGCGCTTCGCGGCGCAGCGACCTGAAAGCCGGTGCCTGCGCACCGGCTTTTCTCATTTGCAAGCGCCGCTTATCTCGCGGGTAGGAGCAGGCCGACCTGAAGGGCAGGGAACGGCCGACGTCAAACGGGAGCTGCCGCCGAGCGACTGCAGCTGCAGCGGGCCCGACAGTGCGACCCTCAACAACGAGGAGGCACCATGTCGTTCCCCATTTCCAAGCTGGCCCGCGCCGCAGCTCTCTGCGTCGCGAGCTGTGCCCTGACTTCCGGCGCATTCGCTGCCAACGGCGACAAGGACATCTACAGGTCGACGAAGGACGCCGCCAAGGCAACGTACGACACGGCCAAGAAGCAATGCGACGCGCTCTCGGCCAACGCCAAGGACATCTGCGTCGCCGAGGCGAAGGCGGCGCGCACCAGGACCGATGTCGATGCCGAGGCCGCGTACAAGAACACCGCCAAGGCGCGCGAGCACGCGGTGCGTGAGACCGCCGAAGCGAACTACAAGGTCGCCAAGGAAAAGTGCGACGACCAGTCGGGCAACGCCAAGGACGTGTGCGTCAAGGAAGCGAAGGCGACGATGACCCGGGCCAAGGCCGACGCCAAGGCGACCATGAAGACCGCCGACGCTCGTGCCGACGCTTCGAAGGACAAGCGCGAAGCCGACTACAAGGTCGCCAAGGAAAAGTGCGACGCCCTGAGCGGCAACGCGAAGGACACCTGCGTCTCCTCGGCCAAGTCCCGCTACGGGATCTGACCGGGCCGGAACCAGCCGGAACCAGGCGGGCGTCAGCCCCGGGCCAGGCGCCGCTCGACGAAGTCGAGCCGGTCCTGGCCCCAGAACATCTCGCCGTCGACCACGTACGACGGCGCGCCGAAGACGCCGCTGTCGATCGCGCGCTGTGAGTCTTCCTCGTAGCGCTGGTGCACGGCCTGCGACTGAAGGTCCTCTAGCCGACGCGCCGGGAGTCCGGCCTCGGCGAGCATCGCCTGCAGCACGGCCGCGTCGGCGATGTTGCGCTGCTCGACCCACACGCCGCGCATGATGGCGCCGGCGATGCGCATCGCCGCTGTCCTGCCGTCGTGGCTGTCGACCGCGATGATGAGCTTGGCCGCGTCGTCGCCGTTCACCGGAAAGTAGCTCGGCCGCACGTTCATCGGCAGGCCGAGGTGATCGCTGAACCGCTTGAGCTCGAGCAGGCGATAGGTTTGCCGCTGCGGCGCGCGCTTGGCCAGCGGCAGCCCGCCCGACACCGGGAACACGCGACCGAGGTCGACCGGCAGCACGTTGATCTCGGCACCGGCGCGCGCGGCGATGGCGGCGAAGCGCTCGTGGCCGAGGTAGGTCCACGGCGATTGCGGAGACAGGTAGTAGTCGATCGTCAGTGCCATGGGCGTTCCTTCGGACTTGTCCGTTTCGGGGGAGCGAAGTCTAGGCCGTGAGCAGCGGCTGC
>CAXSEJ010000044.1:0-13341 GCA_964236395.1 uncultured Rhizobacter sp. | reverse complement strand
GGGTTCGAGCCCCGCACAACCCACACGCACCAGGCAGACTACACAGGCCACACCGCACAGGCCACACCGGCGCAAATTTTCGGGCTCTTAGCTCAGTTGGTAGAGCAGCGGACTCTTAATCCGTAGGTCGAGTGTTCGAGTCACTCAGGGCCCACCAGAAATACCATCGACATCAACCTTGCCGGCCCCGTGGGGCCAGCAAGGTGGCCGCTGGAAGCCGACGTTTTCGCGAACGACCAGCCCGTCGCGAAGCGAATCACGTCAGCCATCGCTTTCTTCGGCGGTAGTGCTTTACCGCGTGATAGTTCGTCTGATGACCGCCGCCAAGATAGAACTCCTGAACGTCGCGGTTCGAGCTCAGCGACTCTGCGCTTCCGGCCATGACAACGCGGCCGTTCTCGATCAGGTAGGCGTGCTGCGCGATCGCCAGCGCTGCGACCGCGTTCTGTTCGACCAGCAGCACCGACAAGCCCGCGTCGGCGTTGATCCGCTTGACGATGTCGAAGATTTCGTCGACCAAGAGGGGCGCCAGGCCCAGGCTGGGCTCGTCGAGCATCAGCAGGCGCGGCTGCGTCATGAGCGCGCGACCGATGGCGAGCATCTGCTGCTCGCCGCCGGACAAATAACCGGCCTGCGTCTTCGACCGTTGCGCGAGCCGCGGAAACCAGGTCATCACGCGATCGACCAGCGTCTTCACGTGCACCTGGTCGCGGTGCATCGACGTGGCCGAGAGAAGGTTTTCGCCCGGCGTCAGGTGCTCGAAGACGCGCTGGCCTTCGAGCACGTGAACGATGCCGCGCCGCACGCGATCGGGCGGCCCCAGCGGCAGGAGATCGGCGCCGTCGAAGACGATGTCGCCCCGGCTCACCTTGCCGCGCTCGGCGCCGAGGAGGCCACTGATCGACTTCAGCACCGTGCTCTTGCCGGCGCCGTTGGCACCGAGCAAGGCGACGAGCCCGCCGGCCTCGACGTCGATCGAGACGCCCTTGACTGCCAGCGCGACGCCGTCGTAGACGACTTCGATGCTGTTGAGCGCGAGCAGCGGCATGGACCGACTTCCTCAGGTGCCGGTCTTCTTGAACTCCGCCGACGACGCTCTGATCAGCTGGAAGACCACGTCCTGATCGGCGGCGAGCCAATCGGTCTTGGCGACCCAGCGCTTGCCGTCCCACTGAGCGACGCGACCCATGCCGCCGCCCTGGTGATCCGCCTTGGTGGTGCTGAGCGGAGGAATGAGGCCCTCCGCAGTGAAGCCCTTGATGCTGCGCAGGCCCTCGTTGAGCGCCTCGGCACTGACCGATGCGCCCTTGGTGATCTCGAGTGCACGGCGCACTCCCTCGACCATGATGGCGCCGGCCATCACACCGATGTTGTAGTAGCTCGTTCCCACCAGATCCTGGGAGCCGGCGCCCTTGCCCTTGGCGACCACTTCGCGCAGGATGTCCTGGATGACCTTCGGCTCGCGTCCCCCGGCAGCCGCCTCGAACTTCAGCACGCCCTTGGCCTGCTCGTTGCCGACCACCTTCATGTCCGACTCCGACAGCCAGACCACCGAGGCGATGCGGTCGGGCGCGATGCCGTTGCGCAGCGCCTCCTTGATCGACACCGTCTGGCCGACGCCGCCGCCCCAGATCAGGGTCCAGTCGGGCCGCGCCCGGCGCAACTGCGTCCACGCCGCCGATTGCTCGTTGCCGGGCGGCGCGTAGGGGAAGGGCAGCAGCTCGAAGCCGCGCCGCTTGGCCAGCTCCTGCAGCAGCGGCAGCGGCTCGCGGCCGAAGGCGGTGTCGATGTGGACGAAAGCGATCTTCTTGCCCTTCAAGTCCTTGTCCTGCTGCGCCATGTACTCGACCAGCACGGCAGCCTGCGACCAGTAGCTGGGCGAGAGAGGCATGACGTATGGAAAGACCGAGCCGTCGGCAGCATCGCTGCGCCCCGAGACGATCGTCACCAAGTTGATCTTGTCCTGCAGCGCGCGCGAGACCAAGGCGCGGCTGACCGGCGTCGACAGCGGATCGACCAGGATCACGCCTTCGCGCTTGAAGCGCTCGTACGCCTCGATGCCGCGCTGTGGCGCGTTGCCGGTGTCGACGATGTCGGCGGCGATTCTCCAGCCGCCCGAGCCGCCGGTCGCGGCGACGCCGCCGCGCTCGTTGACGAGCGAAAAGTAGTCGCGCTGCCCCTGGCTGTACTCGGCGGTCACGAAGGTGTAGACCACTGTGAAGTCCTGGCACATGCCAAACTTGACGACCTTCTCCTTCTCCTGCGCCTGCGCCAGCAGGGGCATGAGGGGCAGGGCGGTAGCCAGCGCGGTGCCTACGCCGGCGGCGACGATCTGTCTTCTGTCGAGTGTCATGTGGTGTCTCCAGGGGTGGAAAAGGAGCGCGCTTCAGCGGCGCGCGTGGCGGAACGGCCAGACGAGCAGGCTCTTGCGAACGTTCTCGTACATCTTGGCGAGCCCGAGCGGCTCGAACAGCAGGAAGCCGACGATCAGGCCGCCGTAAAGAATCAGCGGCGCATGGGTGACGAGGTCGCTGCCGATCACGGTGCCGTGGCTGCGCGAAAGCGCCGCCAGCGCACGATTGAGCAGCAGCGGCGCCAGCAGGATGAGCGCGGCCCCGAAGTAGCAGCCGAGGATGCGGCCCAGGCCGCCGACGATCACCGTCGCAAGAAGCTGCACCGACAGCTCGATGTGGAACTGCTCCGGCGACACCGCCTTGTAGTAGCAGAACGCATAGAGCGCGCCGGCGACGCCGCCGATGAACGAGCTCACCCAGAAAGCGAGCAGCTTGTAGCGGAACGCGCTCACGCCGAGGATCTCGGCGGCGTAGTCCTTCTCACGCACGGCGGCCAAAGCGCGGCCGAAGCTGGTGCGGTTGACATTGAGCATGAAGAGCGTGAGCAGCGCGCAGAAGGCCAGCGCGACGAGGTACAGGCCGGTGTCCGACGTCACCGGCTGGCCGAGCAGGCGCAGCGTCGGCACCTGCACCGACGCCTGCGTGCCACCGCTGATCGCCGGCACGTGCAGGATGACGAAGTCGGTCAGGTACTGCAGCGCGAGCGTCGAGACGGCGAGATAGAGGCCTTTGACTCGCAGTGCCGCCGCGCCGAAGATCGTGCCGATCGCCGCCGCGAGCAGGCCGCCGAGCAGCAGCGCGGCTTCGAACGGCACGCCGGCCCGCATGATGTGAACCGAGCCGTAGGCGCCGATGCCCATCACTGCGCCGTAGCCGAGATGCACCTGACCGGCGCCGCCCATCAGCAGGTTCAGGCCGAGTGCCGCGCTTGTGAAAAGCAGCCAGGGCATCAGGTAGGAGTTCAGCACCAGCGGGCTGACCAGCCACGGCGCGAGCGCGAACAGCACCGCGATCAGCGCGACCAGCGCCCGGTCGAACGGCACCGGGAACAGCTGGCGCGTCTGCAGGTAGCTGGTGTGGCGGATGCCGGCTGCGCGATAGAACATCGCTAGACCCGTTCTATGTGCTCGCGGCCGAACAGGCCGTGAGGTCGGATCAGGACCGTGAGCAGAATGAAGACCGAGGCAACGACATCGCGCGTGCCGCCGCCGACGATCGGATCGAGCAGCCCCGCCGCGACGCTCTCGGCGATGCCGATGATCAGGCCCGCGACGAGAACGCCGGGCACGCTGTCGAGGCCGCCGAGGATGGCGATGGCGAGCGCCTTGAGCAGCAGCAGCGACAGCGTCCAGTCGACGCCTTGCACGGAGCCCCACAGGATGCCCGCCGCCGCCGCCGCCACGCCGGCCAGCCCCCAGGCGACGGCGATCATCTTTTCGACCTGGATGCCGACCGACCAGGCCGCGATCTGGTCGTCGGAGACGGCGCGCATGCGCACGCCCAGTGTGGAGCTGAAGAACGCGATGGCACCCAGGATCAGCAGCAGCGCGACGCCGCCGCCGGCAAGGTAGGCGCGGTTGACGAGCACATCGCCGAGGAGGAGGGGCGCTTGCGGGATGCCAAGGTCGAGCGGCTTCACCGAGGCGCCGAGCAGGCCCGGCACCAAGCCGCGCAGAAGGATGTCGAGGCCGAGCGTCAACGTGATCACCATGACCACGGGCTGGCCAATCATGCGGCGCAGCACGAAGCGCTCGACCAGCATGCCGAGCAGGAACAGCACCGCCAGCGAGGCCAGCGCGGCGGCCCAGATCGGCAGGCCGAGCGCAGAGGCGAGAGCCAGGCAGACGTAGCCGCCGGTCATGGCGAAGGCGCCTTGCGCGAGGTTGGCATGGCGCGACGCCTTGTAGACAAGGACGATACCCAGCCCGACCAGCGCGTACATCATGCCGACGAGGGCGCCGTTGATGGCCAGCTCGACGTACAGCAGCACGTCCATCAGGCGACCTCCCGCAGTGCGAGGGTGCGGCGCATCGAGCCGGTCTGGCCGCTTTCGTAGGTGATCGCGGTGTCGAGATCGAAGCTCGTCGACTCGCCGTAGAGCGCTTCGATCAACGCCGCATAGCGCTCCTCGACGACGTTGCGGCGGAGTTTTCGGGTCCGCGTGATCTCCCCGTCGTCGGCGTCGAAGTCCTTCGGCAGGTTGACGAAGCGGTGCAACGTCAGTTCGCGTTTCAACACGCGGTTGACGTGGCGGATCGCCGAAGCGACCAGTTCGACGACCTCGGGCAACTGCGACAGCTCGGCATACGAGGTGTACGCCAGCCCGCGCTGCTCGGCCCAGTGGCCGACGGCGTCGGAGTCGATGCAGACCAGCACACTCAGCCGGTCGCGGCCGGCACCGATGACGGCGGCATTGCGCACGTAGGCGCTGAACTTGAGCCGGTTCTCGACGTAGTTCGGCACGTAGCGCTCGCCCCCTGCCGTGTGCACCACCTCACTGACGCGGCCGAGCACGACGAGGTGGCCATCGGACTCAAGGTAGCCGGCGTCGCCGGTGCGCAGCCAGCCGTCCTGCAGCGCGGCGCTCGTCGCCACCGGATCGTCGAAGTAGCCGCCGAATACCGAAGCCGAACGGACAAGGATTTCGCCGCGATCGTCGATGCGGATCTCGACGTTGGGCATGGGCCGGCCCACCGTGTGCAGCTTGACGTCGCCGTCGTCCTGCGCGGCCGTGAGGGCGGCGGTCTCGGTCTGGCCGTAGAACTGCTTCAGGTTGATGCCGAGCGCGCGGAAGGTCAGGAACGTGTCTTCGCCGAGCGCTTCGCCGCCGGTGTAGGCACGGCGCGCGCGCGACAGGCCGAGCATGTCCTTGACCGGCGCGAACACGAGCCATTCGCCGAGGCGCTGGACGGCGCGCTCGATCATCGTCGGCAAGCTGCCTTCAAAGCGCCGCCGCTCGACCTCGATCGCCCGGCGCATGAAGAACTCGTACAGGCCGCGCTTGATCCGCGACGATTCGGCGATGCCCACCTGAAGCCGCGTCAGCATGTGGTCCCAGGCGCGCGGCGCGGCGAGGTACATCGTCGGTGCCACCTCGCGCAGGTCGTGCGGGACCGTTTCCTGGCGCTCGGGAATGTGGATCGTGAAGGCGAGCAGGACACCGGCGCCGAGGGTGAAGACGAAGTCGCCGACCCAGGCCATCGGAAGGTAGGCGTAGTGGTCTTCGTGGGGCTGGAAGTAGCCGGCGGCAGCGGCGTTGCGAACGCCGCCGATGACGTTCGCATGGCTCAACGCGATCCCCTTCGGCGCGCCCGTCGTGCCCGACGAGTGGAGCAGCACCGCAGCGTCTTCGCGCGTCGCGCGCTGGAGGAGATCGGCGACGAGCGCCGGCTCGCGCTGCAGGCGCTGGCGTCCGTTCGTCACGAGCTCCTCGAGCGACAGCAGCCCAGGGGCGCCGCAGGCCTTCAAGCCGCGCGCTTCGTGATAGACGACCGTGCGCGGCCGGCCGCCGGTGCGCTCACGAAGCTCGATCAGCTTGTCGACCTGTTCCTGGTCCTCGGCGATCGCGACGTCGGGCTGGCCGAGCCGGCTGTAGTTGAGCAGCTCGGACGGCGGCACGTCGGGATAGATTGGCGCCGGCAGGGCGCGCAGCGCCATCACCCCGAGCACCCCTTGGTAGAGGCGCAGGCGGTTGTCGCCGGCCACCATCACCGCCCGGCCCGGCAGAACGCCCAGCGATTCCAGCCCGGCAGCGATGGCGAGCACGTCGCCGAGCACGTCGGCCCAGTCGTGCTCGACCCAGATGCCCCGCTCGCGCTCGCGCACCGCGACCCGGCCCGGATGGTTGGTCACGTTGCGGGCGAGCGCGGCGATCAGCGATGCCGGTTCGCCGTCGGCGGCGCGCGGCCAGTTCCGGCTCGCCGAGACGATCTCGGCGCGCACGTCGATCGATATCGACCCGGTCATGCGACGGCTCCCAGCCGTTGTGTGCTGCCCGATGGCCCAGATAGGCCTCGACCACGGCGGGCGACGAGATCGCCTCGCGCGCCGGGCCAAGCGCGATCGCTTCGCCGTAGCTGAGCACCAGGGCCCGTTCGCAGAGCGAAACGACGACATCCATGTGGTGCTCGATCAGCAGGATCGTGACGCCGCGTTCATCGCGCGCATCGAGGATGAAGCGCGCGATGTATTCCTTTTCCTCCTGGTTCATCCCGGCCATCGGCTCGTCGAGGACCAGCAGGCGCGGCTCGGACGCCAGCGCACGCGCGAACTCGACGCGTTTTTGCAGTCCCGGCGGCACGGTTTCGATCAATTCGTCGCGGATGTCCTGGAGCTGCATGAAGTCGATGATTTCCTCGACGACACGGCGATGCGCCGTCTCTTCGCGCGCTGCCATCGCCCAGTAGAAGAGCGAAGCGACGGCACTCGGGTGCATGTGCACATGGCGGCCGAGCAGGATGTTGTCGAGCACGCTCATGCCGCGAAAGAGCGCCAGGTTCTGGAAGGTCCGCGCCACGGCCTGCTCGGCGACGCGATAAGGCTTCATGCCGGTGATGTCGCGGCCGTATAGATGCACGCTGCCGGCCTGCGGCTTGTAGAAGCCGGTGATGACGTTGACCATCGTCGTCTTACCGCTGCCGTTCGGGCCGACAAGGCCGAAGATCTCGCCGTCGTGCAGGTCGAAGCTCACGCCCTTGAGCGCCTTGAGGCCCCCGAACGAGCGCTCGATGCCCCGGCATGCGAGCACCACGTCGCCGGTCTTGCTCGCCGAAAGCGTCGTGCTCATGCGGGTGTTCGTCAGCGGGCCGGGGTTCGCCGGCGCGGCGCTGTGGGGCGGGCGGCCACGGCCAGCGCTTCCAGTCGCGCCAGTCGCGCATCGAAGTTGTCGCGTTGGCCGGCGCCACGCAGGCCTTGCATGAGCTGGTCGGTAAAGGTGTCGGCGACACTGTCGACGTCGATTGCCTGCTCGCCATGCAGCACCGGCCAGAGCAGGTGCTCGAGGCCACCATAGAGAAGCGAGCGCGTCATCTCGGCGTCGACCGGGCCGGGCAGCTCGCCGTCCAGGGCAGCCTGATCGAGCGCGACGCGGACGAATCGGGTGTAGCGAACGTGCAGCGCATACAGGCCGGAGCTGGCGTACTCCGGGCCGGTGCGGACCTCGTGCAGGACCAGTCGCGCCAACCCCGGGCTCTCCACATAGACGCGGATGTGGCGCCAGACGATGAAACGAAGCCGAGCGCGCAGTCCCTTCACGCGACCATAGCCGCTTTCCACGTCGCGGATCAACGGCTCGTACAAGGCGCCGAGCACCTCGTGCAGCAGATCGCGCTTGGTCGGGAAGTAGCTGAACACCAAGCCCTCGACGATGCCGACGCGGCTGGCGACCTCGCTGATCGCGGTGCGCTCGAAGCCCTTCTCGAGGAACACCTCGCGCGCCGCCGCGAGGATCTCGCCGGCGCGCCGCTGCCGGCGAGGCGAGAGAGCGGCGGCGCTGTCGCCGGCGACGGCAGCCACGGCGACGGCGGCAATCTTCCGTCTCATGGCGGCGTGCGCTCGAGAAAGGCGACGATCCGGGCCCGGAACTCGGCGGTCGCCGCGCAGTGCAGGAACGAGGCCTTCTCGCGCTCCATTTGTCGCTCCATGGCGTCGATGTCGTCGGTCGCAAGGAGTGCCTTCGCACCCGCGACCGCAGCGCGGGGCAGCGAGGCCCACTGCCGCGCCGCCGCCAGTGCGGCGTCGTCGAGCGCGCCGTCGTCGATCACCTCGCTCACCATGCCGAGCCTCGCCGCCTCCTCGGCGTTCAACGGCGCACGCGACAGCGCCAGCTCGAGGGCACGCCGCGGCCCGAGCAAGGACGAGAGGGCGTGGGTCAGGCCCGTGTCGGGGGTCGTCCCGAGCTGCGCATAGGCGACGACGAAGCGCGCCGAGCGGGCTGCGATCACGCGGTCGCAGGCCAGCGCCAGGCCGAGGCCGCCGCCGGCCGCGACGGTGGCCACGCTCGCGATCACCGGCACCGGCAGCCGCCGCATCGCGAGCACGGCGGCATGGGCGACGTCGATGAGGGCGGCGACGTGGCGCGGCAGGTCGTCGAGATGCGCTCGCAGCGAGCCGACGTCGGCACCGACGCAGAACGCCGGCCCTTCGGCGCGCAGGACGACGGCCCGCAAAGTGTCGTCGCCGGCAAGGCTGCTGCAGCAGCGGAGCAGGCGCTCGCAGAACTCGGTGCTGATCACGTTCGGGCCGTCGGCGCGGCACTGGGTCAGTACAGCGATGCCCGGCTCAGGCCGCTCCATGCGCAGGCAATCGGTGCTTTGTGCAGCGCTGCTCATGCGCGAAAGACTCCGTAGCTCGGTGCGGCGATAGGCGCATTGAGCGCGGCCGAGATCGCGATGCCGAGGGCGTTGCGGGTATCCACCGGGTCGAGGATGCCGTCGTCCCACAAGCGGGAGGTCGAATACAGCGCGCTCGACTGGCGCCGGTAGTCGGCGACGACTGGATCGCGGATCGCGGCGATCTCTGCCGCGCTCAGTTTGGCGCCGGCACGGGCGAGCTGGCGCAGCTTCACGTCGGCGAGCACGTTCGCGGCCTGCTCCGCGCCCATCACCGAAATCTGGCTCTGCGGCCACATGAAGAGCAGGCGCGGATCGAAGGCGCGGCCCGACATGCCGTAGTTGCCGGCGCCGAACGAGCCGTTGCAGATGACGGTGAACTTGGGAACCTCCGAGCCAGCCACCGCCATGATCATCTTGGCGCCGTCCTTGGTGATGCCGCGGCGCTCGTAGTCGCGGCCGACCATGAAGCCGGTGATGTTCTGCAGGAAGACGAGCGGCGTGCGGTTCTGATTGCACAACTGAACGAAGTGAGCGCCCTTCTGCGCGCTCTCGTTGAACAGGACGCCGTTGTTGGCGAGGATGCCGACCTTGTAGCCCCACAGGTTCGCGAAGCCGCACAGCAGCGTCGTCGCGTAGGCCGGCTGGTACTCGTGGAAGCGGCTGCCGTCGACCATGCGGGCGATGGCTTCGCGCATGTCGAACTGGACCTTGATGTCGCGCGGCACGATGCCGTACAGCTCGGCCGGGTCGTAGAACGGCTCCTCGGGCTCCTGCCATTCGACGAGAGTCTTCGTCGGCCGGGTCCACTGCGCGACCACGTCGCGGGCGATGGCGAAAGCCTCGAACTCGTTGCTCGCGGGATAGTCGGCGGTGCCCGAGACGCGGGTGTGAAGATCGCAGCCGCCGAGGTCGTCGGCACTGACCTCCTCGCCGGTGGCCGCTTTCACCAGGGGCGGGCCGCCCAGGAAGATCGCGCCGTTGCCGCGCACGATGACGCTGTAGTCGGAGAGCGCCGGTACGTAGGCGCCACCCGCCGTGCAGTGGCCGAGGACGACGGCCACCTGGGGCACGCCCATCTTCGACAAGATCGCCTGGTTGCGAAAGATGCGGCCGGCGTTGTGGCGGTCGGCGAACAGCTCTGCCTGCAAGGGCAGAAAGCCGCCGGCGCTGTCGCACAGGTGAACCATCGGCAAACGGTTTTCGACCGCGATGTCGGTGGCGCGGACGATCTTCTTGACCGAGAGCGGATACCACGCGCCGCCTTTGACGCTGGCGTCGGAGGCGTGGACCATGACCTCCCGCCCGGAGACGATGCCGATGCCGGTCACGATGCCGGCGCCGGGCACTTCGCCGTCGTACTCCATGTTGGCGGCCAGCGTCGAGAGTTCCAGAAACGGCGTGCCGGGGTCGAGCAACCGTTCGAGCCGCTCGCGCACGAAGAGCTTGTTCTGCCGAGCGAGCCGGTCGCGGTCGCGCGCGGGGCGGTCGCTGCGCACCGCTGCCTGCTGTCGCTTCAACGCCTCGGCCAGGGCGACGTTGTGCGCGCGGTTGGCCTGGAAGCCGGTCGAGCGGGTGTCGAGCACGGAGTCGATCCGCTTCATGGCTTCGCTTCCGCGGCGAGCTCCAGCGTGACGAGCACGGCGTCGCGATCGAAGGTCTGGCCGGCTGCGACGTGCAGCGTATGCACCACGCCGTCGCGAGGGGCGACCATCGTCGTCTCCATCTTCATGCTCTCGATGACCAGTAGCGCCTGGCCGCGCCGCACCGCTTCGCCCGGCGCAACAGCCACGGAGATCACGGCGCCCGGCATCGGCGCGCGTGCCACCGCCTCGTCCTCGGCGGCGTCTTGGCCGGCGAAGCGTTCGAGGTCGTGCACGTAGCGCAGCAGGTAGGCCTCGCCGTCGAGATGAACATGCACGTCGTCGCCCGAGCGCACGATGCTTACTCGCTCGGTCACGTTGCCCACAGTGAGGTCGTGCGAGTGCTCGCCCCGTGCAACCAGGGCGACCGGGACGCAGGTGGCGCCGACATGCAGCCGATAGTCGGGCCCGGAGCGCGACAGCCACAGCTCGTGCTTGGCGCCCTGCAGGGAAAAGGCATGCCCCATCAGTTCCGCCAGGCGCCCATCGCCGCATGCAGCGCCGGCACGGCGTCGGCGGCGTCGCGCGGCGGCCGCGCCGAGAGCGCTGCGGCGGCAAGGAGCTTGTGCAGCGTCGCCGACGGGGGTGCGGGTTCGACTGCGACCTCGGGGTGGGCGTCTAGAAAGCCGGTGTGGATGTCGCCGGCGACGAACGCGGGCTGATCCAACAGCCGGCGCAGGAAGCCGATGTTCGTCTTGCAGCCGAGCAGCACGTAGTCGTGCAGCGCCTGCCGGGCACGCTTGATTGCCTCGCTGCGGTCCGCGCCAGTGACGACCAGCTTGGCAAGCATCGGATCGAACGCGGCCGTGACCTCCTGCCCGGCGACGATGCCGCTGTCGACGCGCACCCCTGGTCCGTGTGGTTCGTGCAGCGCAAGGACCTTGCCGGTGGTCGGCACGTAGCCATTGGCGGCGTCTTCGGCATAGATGCGGAACTCGAAGGCGTGGCCGCGCGGAATCACGTCGGCCTGGGCGAAGGCGAGCGGCTCGCCCGCGGCGACACGCAACTGCTGCTCGACCAGATCGATGCCGAGAATCTGCTCGGTGACCGGGTGCTCCACCTGAAGCCGGGTGTTCATCTCTAGAAAATAGAACTGGCCGTCACGGTAAATGAACTCGACCGTGCCGGCGTTGCTGTAGCGCGCCTTGCTGGCGATGCCGGCCGCTGCGGCACAGATGTCGCGACGCAGTTCTGTAGTGAGAGCGGGCGAGGGCGATTCTTCGACGATCTTCTGGAAGCGCCGCTGCACGGAACACTCGCGCTCGAACAGATGCACCACCTTGCCGTGCGTGTCGCCGAGCACCTGCACTTCGATGTGACGCGGGTTCTCGAGATAGCGCTCGGCGTAGAGGCGGCCATCGCCGAAGTAGCGTTGCCCCTCGCTGCGCGCGCGTTCGATCTCCGACACCAGATGCTGCGGTTCGCGGACGATGCGCATGCCTTTGCCGCCGCCGCCCGCAGCCGGCTTGATGAGCAGCGGAAAGCCGACCTTGCGCGCCCGCTCGACGAAGCTGGGCGGATCGTCGTCCTCGATGGCGGAGGGCGCGACCGGAAAGCCGCCGCTCGCAACGAAGGCGCGCGCCCGGATCTTGTCGCCCATCAGCTCGATGACTTCGGGCGACGGGCCGATGAAGACCAGGCCAGCTTCACCGCAGTCGTGAGCGAAGCCAGCGTTCTCGGACAGGAAGCCGTAGCCCGGATGCACGGCACCGGCGCCGGCTCGCCGGGCGGCGGCAATGATCTGCGCCCCGTCCAGATACGCCGCCACCGGGGTGCTGCCGCCGATCTCGACCGCGCTGTCGGCGAGAGCGATCGCCGGCGCGCCCTGATCGACCCCGTGGTGGGCAACAACGGCACGCAGCCCGAGTCGCTTCAAGCTGCGCACAATGCGCACCGCGATCTCGCCACGGTTGGCGATCAGTACCGAATCAAAGGGCCACGCCTTCGTCACTCGCATCCCCCGACCGCGGGGCTTTTGCCCCCATCACGGGAAATTATTGAGTACGGCTCATACAAGCCCATTCTCGTTTCCCCCTATTTGCGATTGTCACCTAAACAATATCGTGCGTGAGGCTAACTCAACAAAGCCTGTCCCGCCTCGATCCGGAGTGTTATGCCCGAGCGTGAATCACCCCAGGTTGCACGTTCCGCCGGTCAGATCTTCAGTGGTCTGTCCGACGACGAAGTGGAGATGCTCGCCCGGGCCGACCACTTCGCACGGGCGGAGCTGTATTCGCTGTCGCAGCGTATGGACGATGAGGAATGGTGGCCGCCGGAAGCGTTTGCCAAGATCGGCGCCAATGGCTACTTCGGCATCACCGCGCCGGAGGCACTCGGCGGCGCCGGCCTCGATCTGTTCACCAGCGGCCTGGTCCTGCAGGCCTTTGGGCGCTGGAACCACGCGCTCGCGCTGAGCTGGGTCGTGCACGAAAACCTGTGCCTGCATAACCTGCTGCGCAACGCCAATGCAGAACAGCGCTCTCGCTACGTGCCGGCGATGTGCCGCGGCGAATCGATCGGCGCGCTCGGCCTGACCGAACCCGGCGCCGGCTCCGACGCCCTCGGCTCGATGCGCACCTCGGCGCGCCGCGATGGCGACCACTACCTCCTCGAGGGCACCAAGCTCTACATCACCAACGGCCCGGTCGCCGACGTTCTGCTGGTCTATGCCAAGACCGACAAGGAGCGCGGGCCGCAGGGCATCTCGGCCTTCATCGTCGAGAAGGGCTTCCCGGGCTTTCGGGTGGCGCAAAAGCTCACGAAGATGGGCTTTCGCGGCTGTCCGACGGCCGAACTCGTGTTCGACAACTGCCGCGTGCCCGTGGCCAATCTCGTCGGCGTGGAGAACGCCGGCGTCGAGGTCGTGATGAGCGGCCTGGACATCGAGCGCGCCATGATCTCGCCGTTGTGCCTCGGAATCGCCGAACGGGCGCTGCAGTTGAGCCTGGAGTTTGCGCGCACGCGCCGGCAGTTCGGCCAGCCGATCGGCAACTTCCAGATGATCCAGGACAAGCT
>CAXSEJ010000043.1:0-13578 GCA_964236395.1 uncultured Rhizobacter sp. | reverse complement strand
GATGATCATGCAGGTGCACGACGAGCTCGTCTTCGAGGTGCCCGAGGCCGAGCTGGCATGGGCCAAGGAGACGGTGCCGCTGGTCATGTCGGAGGTCGCGACGCTGGCGGTTCCGCTGGTCGCCGACGTGGGCGTCGGTCCCAACTGGGACCAGGCGCACTGACAACGGGATTTCCCGACTAGGGCAAGACCCGTGACGGTGCCGCGCCGCGCTCTCTATGGTGCGGCATTCAAATGGCGACCCCCCTGCTCGAAGTCGAGAACGTCTCCGTCCGCTTCGGCGGCATCGTCGCGCTCGACCGCATCTCGTTCACGGTCGCGAGCGGCCACATCGTCGGCTTCATCGGCCCGAACGGCGCCGGCAAGACGACGATGTTCAACTGCCTGTCGCGGCTCTATGCGTTCAGCGAAGGCCGAATCGCCTTCGAGGGCCGCTCGCTGCTCGAGACGCCGCCGCACGGCATCGCCCTGCTCGGCATCGGCCGCACCTTCCAGAACCTGGCCCTGTTCCGGACCATGAGCGTGCGCGAGAACGTGATGGTCGGCGGCTTCGCGCGGACGCGCAGCGGCTACCTCGCCAACGCCCTGCGGCTGCCGTCGGTGCGGCGGGAGGAGGGCCGGCTCGGCGTCGCGGTCGACCGGCTGATCGACCTGCTCGAGCTGCGCCCGGTGGCCGACGTGCCGGTGATGGACCTGCCGTTCGGCACCCAGAAGCGCGTCGAGCTCGGCCGGGCGCTGGCCAGCGAGCCGAAGCTGCTGCTGCTCGACGAGCCGGCCGGCGGCCTCAACCACGAGGAGGTCGAGACGCTGATGGGGCTGCTGCGCCGCATCCGCAGCGAGCTGTCGCTGACCATGCTGCTCGTCGAGCACCACATGAACATGGTGATGCGGGTGTCGGACCGCGTCGTGGCCCTCGACTTCGGCAGGAAGATCGCCGACGGCACGCCGGCCGAGGTCCAGGCCCATCCCGAGGTGATCCGCGCCTACCTCGGCGCCGACGCCGAGGTCGTGGCGTGAGTGCCGCGATCCCGCCGGCCGCCGGCGCGCTGCTCGAGGTGCGCGGCCTGGCCGCCCAGTACGGGCCGACGCGGGTGCTGCACGGCATCGACTTCACTGTCGCCGCCGGCGGCATCACCACCATCCTCGGCGCCAACGGCGCCGGCAAGACGACGACCCTGCGCGCCGTCTGCAACATGGTGAAGACGAGCGGCGAGGTGCGGCTGGTCGGCGAGCGCATCGACGGCCGCGCCACCGAGTGGGTGGTCAGGAAAGGCGTCGCCCACGTGCCCGACGGCCGCGGCACCTTCATGAACCTGAGCGTCGAGGAGAACCTGCGCCTCGGCGCCCACACCCGGCGCGACCGGGGCGAGGTCGCGGGCGACTGCGAGCGCATGTACGGGCACTTCCCACGCCTGAAGGAGCGCCACAGGCAGCAGGCCGGGACGCTCTCGGGCGGCGAGCAGCAGATGCTCGCGGTGGCGCGCGCCTTGATGCTGCGGCCCAAGCTGCTGCTGCTCGACGAGCCCTCGTTCGGCCTCGCGCCCCTGATCGTCGCCCACCTGTTCGAGATCCTGAAGGCGATCAACCAGAGCGACAAGATCGGCATGCTGCTGGTCGAGCAGAACGCCGCCATGGCCCTCGCCCTCGCCGACACCGCCTATCTCCTCGAGACCGGCCGTGTCGTGGTGTCGGGCCCGGCGGCCGAGATCCGCAGCGACGAGTCGATCCGTCGCTCCTACCTGGGCTATTGATCCCCGCGCCGACATGGACCAGCTCCTCCATCAGATTCTCTCCGGCCTGGCCACCGGCGGCATCTACGCGAGCGTCGCCCTGGCGCTCGTCATGATCTATCAGGCCACCCACCTGGTGAACTTCGCCCAGGGCGAGCTGGCGATGTTCTCGACCTACCTGGCCTGGGCGTTGATGCAGGCCGGCGTGCCCTACTGGGGCGCCTTCGCCATCACCGTGGCCGGCGCCTTCGTGCTCGGCGTGGTGATCGAGCGCGTCGTCATCCGGCCGGTCGAGAACGCGCCGATCCTGGCCGTCGTCATCGTCTTCATCGCCTTGCTGGTGATCTTCAACAGCCTCGCCGGCTGGATCTTCTCGTACACCATCAAGCCGTTCCCCAGCCCGTTCCCGGAGAAGCCGCTGTTCGGCAACTCCTACGTCTCCTCGCACGAGCTCGGCTCGATGGCGATCACGCTGGTCGTGCTGCTGCTGCTGTTCGCCTTCTTCCGCTTCACGCCGCTCGGCCTGGCGATGCGGGCGGCGGCGCAGAACCCGGTATCGAGCCGGCTCGTCGGCATCCGCGTCGGCTGGATGCTGGCGCTCGGCTGGGGCCTGGCGGCGGCGATCGGCGCCATCGCCGGGATGATGGTCGCGCCGACGGTGTTCCTCGAGCCGAACATGATGGGCGGGATCCTGCTCTACGCCTTTGCCGGCGCCTTGCTCGGCGGCATCGACAGCCCCGGCGGGGCGGTGCTCGGCGGCTTTCTCGTCGGCGTGCTCGAGAACATCGTCGGCGCCTACGTCGGCACCGAGCTCAAGCTCACCGTCGCGCTGGTGGTCATCGTCGGCGTGCTCGTCGTGCGGCCGTCGGGCATGTTCGGCAAGGTCCATGTGAATCGCGTATGAACGCACCGGCCCTGAGCCGCCGCAAGCTCGTCGGCATCGCCGTGCTGCTCGTGCTCGCCTGCGCGCTGCCCTTCGTGCTCGGCAACTACCGCGTCTTCCAGATGACGCTGGTGCTGGCGTACTCGATCGCCTTGCTCGGCCTGAACATGCTGACCGGCTTCAACGGCCAGATCTCGCTCGGCCACGGCGCCTTCTACGCCATCGGCGCCTACACCGCGGCGGTGCTGATGGACAAGCTCGGCTTTCCGTACTGGGCGACGATCCCCGTGGCCGGCGCGGTGTGCTTCGTCGCCGGCTTCCTGTTCGGCCTGCCGGCGCTCCGCCTCGAAGGGCTGTACCTGGCGCTGGCCACCTTCGCCCTCGGCGTCGCGATGCCGCAGATCCTCAAGCACAAGAGCCTCGAGCAGTGGACCGGCGGGGCCCAGGGCATCGTCATCGCCAAGCCGGAGCCGCCGGCCTGGAGCGGCGTGTCGCAGGACCAGTGGCTTTACCTCTTCACGCTGGCCTGGGTGGTGCTGCTCTTCGTGCTCGGCTGGAACCTGCTGCGCGGGCGCATCGGCCGGGCAATGGTCGCCATCCGCGACCAGCCGATCGCGGCGCAGGCGATGGGCGTCAACACCGCGATGGTCAAGTCGCTGACCTTCGGCGTCTCGGCGCTCTACACCGGCGTGGCCGGCGCCCTCGGCGCATTGGCCATCCAGTTCGTGGCGCCCGACTCCTTCACCATCTTCCTGTCGATCACCTTGCTCGTCGGCGTGGTCATCGGCGGCCTGGCATCGATCTCCGGCGCGTTCTTCGGCGCCCTCTTCATCCAGTTCATTCCCAACGTCGCCGACCAGATCTCGAAGGCGGCGCCATGGGCGATCTACGGCGTCGTGCTGATCGCCTTCATGTACGTGATGCCGACCGGCGTCGCCGGGTTTGTCCGTATCGTCAGGGCCCGGCTGGCACGTCGGCGCGGTGCCTGAGCCCGGCGTTATCAGTTCGACTGTGAAATGGAGCAAGACATGAACAACCCGCTTTCCCGCCTCTCCCGCCGCGCCGCGCTGGCCGCCGCGGTGTCCCTGGTCTTTGCCGGTTCGGCTGCCTTCGCGCAGGCCGCCAGGTACGGCCCCGGCGCCTCGGCCACCGAGATCAAGCTCGGCCAGACCATGCCCTACAGCGGCCCGGCCTCGGCCTACGGCACCGTCGGCCAGCTGCACCAGGCGTACTTCAAGATGATCAACGAGCAAGGCGGCATCAACGGCCGCAAGATCAACCTGATCAGCCTCGACGACGGCTACAGCCCGCCGAAGACCGTCGAGCAGGTGCGCCGCCTCGTCGAGCAGGACGAGGTGCTGGCGCTGTTCCAGACGCTCGGCACGGCGAGCAACTCGGCGATCCAGAAGTACATCAACCTGAAGAAGGTGCCGAACCTGCTCCTGGCCTCCGGGGCCACCAAGTGGGGCGACCCGAAGAACTTTCCGTGGACGATGGGCTTCAACCCGAGCTACGCCGCCGAGGGCGCGATCTACGCGCGCTACCTGCTCAAGACCAAGCCGAACGCGAAGATCGCCATCCTGTTTCAGAACGACGACTTCGGCAAGGACGTGCTCAAGGGCGTGGAAGACGGCCTCGGTGCGGCCAACGCCAAGATGATCGTGGCCCGCGCCAGCTTCGAGGTGACCGACCCGACGATCGATTCCCAGATCATCACACTGCAGGGCTCGGGCGCCGACACCTTCATCGACATCACCACGCCGAAGTTCGCGGCGCAGGCCATCCGCAAGGCCTTCGACTCGGGTTGGAAGCCGCTGCACATCCTCAACAACGTCGGCGCCTCGGTGGGCTCGGTGCTGGTGCCGGCCGGCCTCGACAAGTCGGTCGGCCTGCTGACCATGCAGTACTACAAGGACCCGAACGACCCGCAGTGGAAAGACGACCCGTCGATGCTCGAATGGCGCGGCTTCATGGGCCGCCACTACCGTGAAGGCAACCCGAAGGACGGCTTGAACCTCTACGCCTACATCACCGCGCAGCTGATGGTGCAGGTCCTCAAGCAGTGCGGCAACGACCTGACGCGCGAGAACGTCATGAAGCAGGCGGCCAACCTGAAGGGCATCAAGCTGCCGCTGCTGCTGCCCGGCGTGACGGTCGACACCTCGCCGACCGACTTCTTCCCGATCCAGCAGGGTCAGCTCGCGAGGTTCACCGGCACGCTCTGGCAGGGCTTCGGCGAGGTGCTGAGCACCGACGCCAAGTAGCCCGACTTTGGCAGCGGCCGGCCGGCGAAGGGAAAGCCGGCCCGTCCTGTCACGACACTGTCGCGGACGCCTTCTACACTCGCGCTCCATGAGCTCTCCTGTCGCCACCGCGCGCGTGGCGATGCCTCCGCTTCTCAACCGCGAGCGTGCCATCCTCGAGTTCAACCGCCGCGTGCTGGCGCAGGCGCGCCGGGGCGACGTGCCGCTGCTCGAACGGCTGCGCTACGTTTGCATCGTCTCCTCGAATCTCGACGAGTTCTTCGAGGTCCGGTTCGCCGATTGCATCGAGGCGTCGCGCCTGCCGGGCACCGGCCTGAACACGGCCGACATCGAGTCGCTGGCCGCCGACGCCCATGCCCTCATCGACGAGCAGTACGGCGTTTTCAACGGCGAGGTGATGCCGGCGCTCGACGCGAGCGGCATCCGCATCGTCAACCATGCCGACCGCAACGAAGCCGAGCGACAGTGGGTGGCGCGATTTTTCGAGACGCAGGTGCGGCCGCTGCTCGTGCCGGTCGGGCTCGACCCGTCGCACCCGTTCCCGCAGGTGGCGAACAAGTCGCTCAACTTCGTCGCCCGCCTCGCCGGCAAGGACGCCTTCGGCCGGCGCAACACGGTGACCATCGTCAAGGTGCCGCGCGTGCTGCCACGGGTGATCAAGCTGCCCGGCGCGCCCGGCGCGGCCGGGCGCTCCGCCGGGCAATCGTTCGTGCTGCTCACGAGCGTGATCCGCGCTCACCTCGGCGAGCTGTTTCCGGGCCGCGAGGTCGAGGCGTTCTCTCAGTTCCGCATCACCCGCGACTCCGACCTCGAGGTCGATGCCGACGTCACCAACCTGCGCCAGGCCCTGCGCTCCGGCCTCACGACCCGCCACTTCGGCCAGGCGGTGCGTCTCGAGGTCGTCAACACCTGCCCCGAGGAACTGTCGCAGTTCCTGCTGCGCCAGTTCGGCCTTTCCGCGTCGTCGCTGTACCGGGTCAACGGGCCGGTGAACCTGGTGCGCATGAACGAGCTCATCGATCTCGTCGATGCGCCGGCGCTGCGCTTTGCGCGCTTCGAGCCCGGCTGGCCGGCGAGCCTGCCGCGCCAGCAGTCGATCTTCGAGCGGCTTCGCGGCGCCGACCTGATGCTGCACCAGCCGTTCGAGAGCTTCCAGCCCGTGGTGCAGTTCCTGCGCGAGGCGGTCGACGACCCGGCCGTTCTGGCCATCAAGCAGACGATCTACCGCGCCGGCAGCACCTCGCCGCTGATGGACCTGCTGATCGAGGCGGCGCGGCGCGGCAAGGAGGTGATGGCGGTGGTCGAGCTGAAGGCGCGCTTCGACGAAGAGGCCAACATCAACTGGGCCGAGCGGCTGGAAGCCGTCGGTGCGCAGGTGGTGTACGGCGTGGTCGGGCTCAAGACGCACGCCAAGCTGCTGCTCGTGACACGGCGCGAGGCCGGCGGCCTGAAACGCTTCGCCCATCTCTCGACCGGCAACTACAACCCGAACACGGCACGGCTCTACACCGACCTCGGCTACTTCACCGACGACGCCGACATCACCTCCGACGTCGACGCCGTGTTCCAGCAGCTCGCCAGCCTCGGCCGCACCAGGCCGCTGAAGACGCTGCTGCAGGCGCCGTTCACGCTGCACAAGCAGATGCTGGCGCACGTGCAGCGGGTGGCCGAGGCGGCGGCCGCCGGCGAGCCGGCGCGCATCGTGGTCAAGATCAACGCGCTCACCGACGTGCCGCTCATCGAGGCGCTGGTCCGCGCCGGTCGGGCCGGTGCGCGGATCGACCTCATCGTGCGCGGCGCCTGCATGCTGCCGCCGGGCCTGCCGGGCGTGACCGATCGCATCCGCGTGCGCTCCATCGTCGGCCGCTTCCTCGAGCACTCGCGCGTCGCCTATTTCCGCTGGGGCGCGGGCGACGACGACGAGGCGGTGTTCCTCTCGAGCGCCGACTGGATGGGCCGCAACATGTTCGGCCGCATCGAGGTCGGCTGGCCGGTGCGCGACCCGAAGCTGCGCCAGCGCGTCATCGACGAGTGCCTGGTGCCTTATCTGCTCGACGACCGCGATGCCTGGTGCCTCCGCCCCGACGGGCACTACGAGCCCATCGGTGCGGGCCCCGACTCGGCGCAGCAGGCGCTCATGCGCCGCTACGGCGAGCTATAGCAGCCGCGGCGCCAGCACGCCGCTCTTCGCCCAGGCCTCGACCTCCTCGCGCAACAGGTGCAGTGCGCGCGGGTGGCCGTCGGCCCAACCCGGCGCAGCGACGATCGTCGGCACGCCGGCGTCGAGGCGGAGCGAGACCGCGCCCGCCTTCACCTCGTCGCGCGCGTGGCACACGATCACCGCCAGCCGCAGGCACAGCAGGTGAAGGGCGAACACCGGCTCCTGCAGCCGGGCCTCGCTCTTGCGCAGGCCGCCGCGCTGGCCGAGCACCAGGTCGCCGATGCGGCGCAGCTGGCTCTGCGAAAAGCCCGGCGCATCGACGTGCGCGAGCACGTAGGCGCTGTGCCGGTGGTGGTCGTGGTGCGAGATCATCATGCCGGCCTCGTGCAGCGCGGCGGCCCAGCGCAGCTCGCGCACTGCCTCCTCGCCGGCTTTGGCGTGCGTGTCGGCGAGCAGGGCGGCGGCCACCGTGGCCACGCGACCCGCCTGCGCGGTGTCGACGAGGAAGCGCCGCTGCAGCTCGGCGACCGAGTGCTCGCGCAGGTCGTCGCCGCCGGCACGGCGCTCGGCGTCCGCCCGTGCGGCCAGATCGAAGATCACGCCCTGGCGCAGGGCGCCGCGCGCCGGCTTCAACTCGACGATGCCGAAGTGCGCCGCCAGCGTGTAGAGGATCGACAGGCCACCGGCGATGACCGCACGGCGGTCGTCTTTGAGGCCGGGCAGGGCGAGCGCGGAGGCGCTGCCGGCCTCGAGGCAGCGCTCCATGAGCCAGCGCAAGCCGGCCGGCGTGATGCGGCCGTCGCTCACGCCGCTCGCCGCCAGCACCTGCGAGACCGCGCCGACCGTGCCGGAGGAGCCGAGCGCCTCCTTCCAGTGGCGTGGCCCGAACGGCTCGAGCGCTTCTTCGAGCTCGGCGCCGGCGGCGACCTGGGCGTCGCGGAAGGCACGCTCGGTGAAGCGGCCGTCGCCGAAGTACTTCATCGACAGGCTGACGCTGCCGACCTGGAACGACTCGGCGCGCTCGGGGCGCAGGCCCTGGCCGACGATCATCTCGGTCGAGCGGCCGCCGATGTCGATCACCAGTCGACGCGGCGTGCCGGGCTGCAGCCGGGCGACGCCGGCGTAGATGAGGCGCGCTTCCTCGCGCCCCGAGATGATCTCGATCGGGTGGCCGAGCACGGCCTCGGCACGGCGCAGGAAGTCGTTGCGGTTCTTCGCCTCGCGCAGCGTCTGCGTCGCGACCGCGCGCACCTGCGCCGGCACGAAGCCGTCGAGCCGACGCGCGAAGCGGGCCAGGCACTCGAGCCCGCGCGCGGCGGCCTCGTCGCCGAGCACGCCGGCGGCGTCGAGCCCGGCGCCGAGCCGCACGGTTTCCTTGAGGTAGTCGACGCGCTTGTAGCGCTCGCCGGTGAGCTGCCCGATCTCGAGGCGAAAGCTGTTCGACCCCATGTCGATCGCCGCCAGCTGCGTCGGCCAGCGGGTCTCGACGCCGGCATGGGCGAGGGCGGAACGGTCCATGCGCGGATTGTCGGCGCAGCGGACGCCCGCCGGGCCGCCGCCGGGCGTCGACGGATGCTTCCTAGAATGCCCGACCCCGGCCCTCACGAGCATCCCCATGTTGCGCATCGATCCCCACCGCAGGGCGCCGATCCGCCCGCGCAGCGCCGGGGCATGAGATGACGCTGCTCTGGATCGTCATTGCCACCGGCGCGGGCGGCCTGCTTTCCGTGCTCGTCGCCGCCGCGCTCACCGTCGGCCTGCTCACGCGTGTCGTTCACCACCTCGTGAGCCTGTCGACCGGCGTGCTCCTGGCCACGGCGCTGCTCAACATCCTGCCGGAGGCGTTCGAGAGCAAGGCCAGCCCGCACTCGCTGTTCGCGACCCTGCTCGGCGGACTGCTGTTCTTCTTCCTGCTCGAGAAGGCGGAGCTGTACCGGCACAGCCACCACCACGAAGGCGACGATCACCATCACCACCACGGCTTCGACCGGCAGCAGGCCGGGCGCGGCGGCTGGAGCGTGATCCTCGGCGACAGCATCCACAACTTCTGCGACGGCATCATCATCGCCGCCGCCTTCCTCGCCGACACGCGGCTCGGCGTGGTGACGGCGCTGGCCATCATCGCGCACGAGATCCCGCAGGAGGTCGGCGACTACATCGTGCTGATCAACGCCGGCTTCTCACGCGGCCGGGCGCTGTTCTTCAACGCCGTCTCGGGCTTCGCGGCGGTGCTCGGCGGCGTGCTCGGCTACTTCGTCGTCGGGGCGTGGCAGTCGCTCTTCCCGTACCTGCTCGTCGTCGCCTCGAGCAGCTTCATCTACGTCGCCGTGGCCGACCTCATTCCGCAGCTGCAGCACCGCTTGACGCTGCGCGAGACGGCCAGCCAGCTCCTGTGGCTGGGCGCGGGGCTGGCCATCGTGCTGCTCGCCAGCTCGCAGCTGCACTGAGGCGCCGGCGCGCGCTACATCGCACCCGGCGGAGCCTTCGGCTAGCCTCTGGCCACCGGCCGGGCCGGGTCGGACGCCCATTCGCTCCAGGAGCCGGGGTAGAGCACCGATCCCGACAGGCCGGCGTGCTCCATGGCGAGCAGGTTGTGGCAGGCGGTCACGCCCGAGCCGCAGGAATGGATGACCGATCGCGGCGCACGACCGGCAAGCCGGGCCTCGAACTCGGCGCGCATCGCTTCGGCCGGCTTGAACAGGCCGGCGCTGTCGAGGTTGGACCGGTGGAAGCGGTTCAGCGCACCCGGAATGTGCCCCGCGACCGGATCGATCGGCTCGACTTCGCCGCCGAAGCGCTCGGCCGAGCGGGCGTCGAGCACGAGGGTGCCGGCGTCCCGACGCTCTACGCCGCCGGCGTCGATCGTGGCGAAGAGGGACGGCCGTTCGGGGTACGGCGGGCGCGGAACCGGCGCGGTCACGGCAGCGTCGACCGCGACCGCGCCGCCGCTGTCGCGCCAGGCCGAAAGCCCGCCGTCGAGCACGGCGACGTGCTCGTGGCCGAGCCACTTCAACATCCACCAGAGGCGCGCCGCATACGCACTGCCCTGGGCGTCGTAGACGACGACTCGCGTCTCGGGGCCGATGCCGAGCGCGCCGACCGTGCGCGCGAAATCGCCGTGAGCGGGCAGCGGGTGCCGGCCGTTGGTGCCGGTCCTGGCCGTGCACAGGTCGCGGTCGAGGTGGACGTAGAGCGCGCCGGCGACGTGCGCCTCGGCGAAACGCCGTTCACCGGCGCCGGCGTCGGCAAGGTCGAAGCTCGCGTCGAGCACGACGAGATCGATGCCGGCGTCTTGCCGGAGCGCGGCCAGGCCGGCGGCGGCCACGACGGTGGATACGGCGCTGTCGGTCACCTCAGGCCGCCGCCGCCGCTGCCCGCATGGCGCGGTGATACCACTCGTGGAATTGCTGCATCCCGTCTTCCATCGGGCTCTGGTAGGGGCCCGCGTCGTCGTCGCCGCGCTGCATGAGCGCGCGCCGGCCAGCGTCCATGCGGAGCGCGATCTGGTCGTCTTCGGCGCAGGTCTCCCAGTAAGCGGCCTGCTCGGCCTCGACGAACTCGCGCTCGAAGGCGTGGATGTCTTCCGGGTAATAGAACTCGACGACGTTGAGCGTCTTCTGCGGCCCGCGGGGGTGCAGCGTCGAGACCACGAGCACGTGCGGATACCACTCGACCATCGTCGCCGGGTAATACGTGAGCCAGATCGCACCGTGGCGCGGCACCGGATCGTCGAAGCGGTCCTTGCGGTAGGCGAGGACGGCGTCGTGCCACTTGCGGTAGGCGGGCGACCCCGGCTTGGCGAGCTCGTTCTTCGGGCCGACGGTCTGCACCGAATGGTGGGCGCCGAACTCCCAGCGCAGGTCGTCGCAGGTCACGAAGCCACCGAGGCCCGGGTGCGACGGCGCCACGTGGTAGTCCTCGAGGTAGACCTCGATGAAGGTCTTCCAGTTGTAGTCGCACTCGTGCAGGTGCACGCTGTCGAAGGCGTAGCCGGTGAAGTCGAGATCGGCGACAGGGCCGACGGTGCTCAGCTCCTCGGCCACCTTGCGGCCGGCGCCGGCGGCAAGCGGCGTCTCGAAGACCATGCCGTTCCAGGTCTGCACGGGGTAGCGCGGCAGTGCACGGCACGGGTCGTCGGCGAAGTGGGGTGCGCCGACGAGCTCGCCTTTCAGGTCGTAGGTCCAGCGGTGCAGTGGGCACACGATGTGGGAGCCGGTGTTGCCGCGCCCGCGCAGCATCAGCGCCTGGCGATGACGGCACACATTGGAAAGCAACTGCAGCCCGTCGGCCGTATGCACCAAAGCGCGGCCTTCGGCTTCCTGGGGCAGGGCGTGAAAGTCGCCTCGGGCCGGTACGGCCAGGCGGTGGCCCACGTAGTGCGGCGAGCGCGCGAAGAGGCGGCTCGTTTCCTGTGCGAAAAGGTCCGCGTCGAAGTAGCTCGCGACGGGCAGTTGCGAGTGGCCGGGGGCGAGGATGTCACGCGGGACGCGCTGGTCGGACATGGCTCCGGATGGCCTCCTCTGGAGTGGGTGTCGGGCGACGAATCGACGCCCGACCGGACGGAGCGCCTGTCGGCAGGGGCACGCAGTGTACCCGCGGGTCTGGCCCGCCCACGCCCGGCAGGAAGCCCGTCCGGGCGTGGCTTCAGGACGCCATGTGGGGCCCGCCCGGCTGACTACAATCGAAACTTTTCCCTGCCCGAATGACGACTCCTTCTCCTGCCCCGGCTGTGGCGATTCCTGCCACTTACGAGGCGGCACTGGCCGAGCTGGAATCCCTGGTCGCGGCCATGGAGGCCGGGCAGATGCCGCTGGAGGGCCTGCTCACGAGCTACCGGCGCGGCAGCGAGCTGTTGCGGTTTTGCCGCTCGCGGCTCGAGGCGGTGGAGCAGCAAGTGCGCGTGCTGGAAGACGGGCAGTTGAAGGCATGGCCATGAAGCGCGACGCTTTCGACGCCTGGACCCTGCACGAGCTCGACGCGGTCGAGTCGGCGCTCGATGGCCATGTCGCCGCCGACGCGCCGGCCGGGCTCGGCGAGGCCATGCGTTACGGCGTGCTCGGCGCAGGCAAGCGGCTGCGCCCGCTGCTGGTGCTCGCCGCAGCCGACTCGGTGCAGGGCGCGCGCCCGGCCGCCGTGCGCGCCGCCTGCGCCGTCGAGCTGATCCACGCCTACTCGCTGGTTCACGACGATCTGCCGTGCATGGACGACGACGTGCTGCGGCGCGGCAAGCCGACGGTGCACGTGCGCTTCGGCGTGGCCCAGGCGATGCTCGCCGGCGATGCCATGCAGGCGCTGGCCTTCGAGGTGCTGACGCCTGCCGACGGCAGCGTCGCCCCGGCGCTGCAGGCGCGCCTGTGCGGCCTGCTCGCCCGGGCCGCCGGCGCCGACGGCATGGCCGGCGGCCAGGCCATCGACCTCGCCAGCGTCGGCCGCCCGCTCGGCGAGGCGGCGCTGTCCGACATGCACCGGCGCAAGACCGGGGCCTTGCTGCAGGCGAGCGTGCTCATGGGCGCGGCCTGCGGCACCACTTCCGCCAGCCAGTGGCAGGCGCTCTGCGACTACGGCGCGGCGATCGGCCTCGCCTTCCAGGTGGTCGACGACATCCTCGATGCGACCCAGGCCTCGGCCACGCTCGGCAAGACCGCCGGCAAGGACCAGGGCGCGAACAAGCCGACCTACGTCAGCGTGCTCGGCATCGACGCCGCCCAGGCACACGCCTGCGCCCTGCGCGACGCAGCCCATGCGGCGCTCGAGCGCGGCACCCTGGCCCACGTCGAGCGTCTGCGCACGCTGGCCGACCGCGCCGTCGACCGCCACAGCTGAGCCGATCCATGGCCGCCACGATCCTCGAGCGCATCGAATCCCCTGCCGACGTTCGCCGCCTGTCGCGGGCGGAGTTGCAGCAGCTCGCCGTCGAGCTGCGGGCCTTCATCGTCAAGATCGTCTCGGAGACGGGCAACGGCCACTTCGCCGCCAATCTCGGCACGGTCGAGCTCACGGTCGCCTTGCACCACGTGTTCAACACGCCGAACGACCGGATCGTCTGGGATGTCGGCCACCAGACCTACGCGCACAAGGCGCTCACCGGCCGCCGCGACCGGATGCTCAGCCTGCGCCAGCTCGGCGGCATCTCCGGCTTTCCTCGCCGCGACGAGAGCGAGTACGACACCTTCGGCACCGCGCACTCGTCGACCTCGATCTCGGCCGCGCTCGGCATGGCCGTCGCCTCGCGCCAGAAAGGGGAAAGCCGCCAGTGCGTCGCCGTGATCGGCGACGGTGCCATGAGCGCCGGCATGGCGTTCGAGGCGTTGAACAACGGCGGTGTCTCGCAAGCCGACATGCTCGTCGTGCTGAACGACAACGACATGTCGATCTCGCCGCCGGTCGGCGCCCTCAATCGCTACCTGGCTCGCCTCATGAGCGGCAAGTTCTACGCGACCGCGCGCGGCACGGCCAAGACCGTGCTCAAGAACGCACCGCCGCTGTTCGAGCTGGCCAAGCGCTTCGAGGAGCACGCCAAGGGCATGGTCGTGCCGGGCA
>CAXSEJ010000042.1:0-13683 GCA_964236395.1 uncultured Rhizobacter sp. | reverse complement strand
TCAGGTGTAGCGGCGCCGGGAAGGCGCGTCAGGTGTAGCGGCGCCGGGAAGGCGCCTCAGGCGCCGGCAACCAGGCCGCCGAGCTCGCGCAGCACGTTGCGCATCGACTCGAAGCCGGTCGAGCTCGGCACCCATTCGAGCACCGGCGTGACCGTGCGCCAGGCCAGGCCCATGGGCGCCGGCTCGACGGTGATGTCGCTGCCGGCCGCTTCGCTGAAGGCGCGCAGGGCGCGGCCCATGTGGTAGCCGTGCGTCACGAGCACGACGTGCTTGATGCCAGCGGCCTTGAGCAGCGCGAAGGTGCGTGCCGCGTTCTCGCGCGTGTCGCGCGATTCCTCCTCGAGCCAGCGGATCGGCCGGCCGAACTCCTCGCTGGCGATCCGGCCCGCGACGCGCGCCTCGGCGGTCGATTCGCCCTGAGCCCGGCCGACACCGCCGCTGAAGGCCATCGGCGCGCCGGTCTGGCCGCTCAGCCAGACGCCATAGCGCAGCCGTTCGAGCGAGGCCTCGCGCAGGCTGCTCACTCCGTATTCCGGCGCGAAGGGCTCGGTGCCGGCGCCGAGGATGACGATCGCCACCGCCTTTTTCGCCTGCAACTCGCCGCGCAGCTCGCGCATGCGGTCGAAGCTCATCGCCGCCGGCGGATGAAGCAGCAGCTGCGAGACCGCGCGGGCGGCGCCGGTGCAGGCCGAGAGCCACATCACGGCGACGCTGAAGACGATGAGCAGCCAGCCGAGGCCACGCCGCCGCAGCAGCAGTCGGGCGCCGACGAGGGTCAGCAGCAGGAACGGAACCGGGGGCAGCAGCAGGGCGGTGACGAACGGCTTCCAGGATTCGATCCCGAGCGTCGCGAAGAGGCTGTTCAAGGTGTTGCGGTTCCGGGCAGGACCATCGGCGGCGGCGATTGTGCCGGACCGAGCGGCGCATGGCCCAACGCGACAACGAGGCATCATGGCGTCCTGCACACGGTTTCAACTGCCGAGACGATGAGCGAACGGGGACGCCAGCTGCGCGAGCAGCCGAGAGGCAACTTCGACCACGCGCCGATGGCCCGTGAGCCGCGCACGCCGCTGTACGTGGCCGGGGACCTCGACCACCGGCAAGGCGAGCCATGACGGCGAGGCGGGCGGTCAAGCCGTCACTCGTCGGGCTGCTCGTTGCCGCGCTGCTGGTCGTGCAGATGCTCGGCCTCGCGCACCGCGTGACGCACGCCGGGCACGGCCAGGACTGGGCGGCTGAGCGTGCTGCCGACACTATCGCCACTACTGCCACTACCGACACTACCGCCGGCGCGAGCACCGAGGTCGCGCCGCGGGTGCCGGGCTTCTTCGCTGCCTTGTTCGCCGGCCACGCCGGCCAGCGCGATTGCGACGCCTTCGACCAGATGAGCCACGCCGACGTCGCCCGCGCGTCGGCGCCGATCGTCGTTGCCGAGCCGCTGCCGGGCGCGCCCGTCGTCTTCCATGGCGCCTGGCACATCGCTGCCCAGGCGCACGGATTCCTCGCCCGCGGCCCGCCCGCCCTCGCCTGAGCCGAGCCACGCCGTCCGCCCGGACGGTCCGTTCATCGCGCGCCGCATCGGCGTGCCTCATGCGAGATTGCCATGCCTTTGATCCTGGGAAACCGACGTTCGGCGTTCGCGCTGCCCGTCTTCGCCGCGGCGTTCAGCGCCGCCGTTCGTGCTCAGTCCGTGCCGGCGGCGCCGGCTCCCGCCGCGCCGGCTTCCGCCCCGGCGTCGGCTGCCGCGGCATCGGCGCCGCGCGCCACGACGCTCGCACCGGTGATCGTCACCGGCAACCCGCTCGGCTCGCGCGAAATCGCGTCGCCGGTGAGCGTGCTTACCGGCGACGAGCTGGTGCGGCGACGGGGCAGCTCGCTCGGCGAGACGCTCAATGGGCAACCCGGCGTCTCCTCGACCTACTTCGGGCCGAACGCCAACCGGCCGATCATCCGCGGCCTCGACGGCGACCGCCTGCGCATCCTCAACAATTCGGGCAGCCTGCTCGATGCCTCCAGCCTCAGCTTCGACCACGCGGTGGCGATCGACCCGCTCGCCGTCGAGCGCATCGAAGTGTTGCGCGGTCCCGGCGCCTTGCTGTACGGCGGCAATGCCATCGGCGGCGTCGTGAATGCCATCGACAACCGCATCCCGAAGTACAGCCTGCAGGGCGTTTCGGGCGCGGGCGAAGTGCGCTTCGGCGGCGCCGAGAGCGAGCGCGGCGGCTCGGCGCTCATCGAAGCCGGCAACGGCGACTTCGCCGTGCACGCCGACGCCTTCGGCCGCAAGACCTCCGACCTGCACGTGCCGCGCTACACGCCGGTCGACGCCGAAGGCAATGCGCTCGAGCGCACCGGCCGCGTCCGCAATTCGCAGTCGGATACCGACGGTGGCGCGCTCGGCGCGTCGTACACCTTCCGGTCGGGCTACTTCGGCGTGTCGGCCGACCGCTACGACAGCAAGTACGGCGTCGTCGCCGAAGAAGACGTGACGATTCGGCTGAAGCGCGACCACTACGCGCTGGCCGGCGAGGTGCGCGACCTGGGCGGCCCTTTGCGCACTATTCGCGCCCAAGTCAACAACACCCGGTACAAGCATGAGGAGATCGAAGGTTCGGGCGAGATCGGCACCACCTTCCGCACCAAGGGCACCGAGTTGCGCGTCGAGGCCGAGCACGTCGCCATCGGGCCGTTGAAAGGCGTGGTCGGAGCGCAGTTCGAGCGCTTCGACTTCTCCGCGCTCGGCGAGGAGGCGTTCGTGCCGAAGACGACGACGCGGCGCGGCGCGCTGTTCCTCGTCGAGGAGTACGCGTCGTCCGTCGGCACGTTGAACGCCGGCCTGCGCATCGAACGCGCGCGCCTGCGCTCGGATGGCGACGCCGACCCGGCCGAGATGAAGTTCGGCCCGCCGGTGCAGCGCAGCTTCACCCTGCGCAGCGCGTCGCTCAGCGACGTGTACAAGTTCGCGCCCGAGTGGAGCGTGACCGGCAGCTTCAGCTCGACGGCACGGGCACCGACCTACTACGAGCTGTTCGCCAACGGCGTGCACGCGGCGACCGGGACCTTCGAGGTCGGCGACACGGGGCTCGGCATCGAACGCGGCAACAACGTCGACATCGCCGTCGAGTGGAAGTCGGGCCGCGATCGCTTGCGGGCGGGTGTGTACCAGGCGCGCTTCTCGCGCTACATCTCGCTCCAGCCGACCGGCGCCACCATCACCGAACCGGGCGACGACGGCAGCACCGAAGACTTCCCCGAGTACGCCTTCCGCGCCGTGCGGGCGCGCCTGTCGGGCGTCGAGATCGATGGCAGCCGGCGCGTGTTCGCCGGCGGCGGCTGGACGCTCGATGCGTCGGGCAAGATCGACTACACCCGGGCCACCAACCGCAGCACCGGCGAGCCGTTGCCGCGCATCGCGCCGCTGCGCACCAGCGTCGCCCTCGATGCCGGCTGGGGGCAGTGGCTCGGCCGGGTCGAAGTCGAGTACGCGGCGCGCCAGAACCGGACGCCGTCGTACGACAGCGAAACCGGCAGCTACACGCTCGTCAACCTGATCGCCAGCCGGCGCATGAAGCTGGGCGGCTTCGATGCCTACGCGTTCCTCAAGGCCACCAACCTCGGCGACAGGCTCGGCTACAGCGCCTCGACGATCGAGACGATCCGCGGTCTGGTGCCGGTGGCGGGGAGGGCGGTGAAGGTGGGACTGCGGGTCGCGTTCTGAGGTCGCCCGGTCGTCTCCAAGCTCCGCTTTCGGCTACTGCAAACGCAAACGCGTTTGCAGTAGCATCGGCCATGGAAAGAAACACCCGGCAGCGCGACGCCGTGCTCGCCGCGCTGGTCGCCAGCCGCCGCGCACTGACCCCGCCTGAAATCTGCCACCTTGCGCAGCAGGACGTGCCCCGTCTCAACCTCTCCACGGTGTACCGCCGCCTGAAGGATCTGCAGGAAAGCGGCGCCGTCGCACGCGTCGAGCTGCCCGGCCAGCCGTCGCGCTACGAAGCCGCCGGCGAGGCGCAGCGCGCACACCGGCACGCCGTCGACCACCATCACCACTTCCACTGCAACCGCTGCGACCGCGTCTTTCCGATCCACGCCTGCCCCGGGCCGATGAAGCAGCTCGCGCCGCGCGGCTTTCGCGTCGAGGGCCACGAGATCACGCTGCACGGACGCTGCCCGCAGTGCGTGGCGCCCGCGGTGGCGCAATGAGAAGCGTGCTCATGGCCGGCGCGGCGACGCGCGGCGCGATCGGCGGCGTGCTCGTTGCGGCGCTCTGGCTCGCCGTCTGGTGGGCCTTGCGATGACCGCAGTCGCCGCCGCGCCGCCGGCCGTCATGCTCGGCAACCTCACCGTCGCCTACCGCGGCCACCCGGCCGTGCACCATCTCTCGGGCGAGTTCGCGGCCGGCTCGCTGACGGCCATCGTCGGCCCGAACGGCGCCGGCAAGACGAGTCTGCTCGCCGCCATCATGGGCCGCGTGCGCGCGGCCGAAGGCGAGGTGCGCATCGACCCGCGCCTTGCCGGCCGCGTCGCCTGGCTGCCGCAGCAGGCCGAGGTCGACCGCAGCTTTCCGCTGCGCGTGTTCGACATGGTGGCGCTCGGCCAGTGGGGCCGCGTCGGCAGCTTCGCGGCGTTGCGCGGCGACTCGGTCGATGCGGTGCACGCGGCCATCGCCGCGGTCGGCCTGAGCGGCTTCGAGCGGCGCCACATCGGCGAGCTCTCGGCCGGCCAGTTCCAGCGCGTCCTCTTCGCCAGGGTGTTGCTGCAGGACGCGCCGCTCATCCTGCTCGACGAGCCCTTCAACGCCATCGACGCGCGCACCACCGCCGACCTGCTCGGCGTCGTCCACCGCTGGCACGGCGAAGCGCGCACCGTGATCGCGGTGCTTCACGACCTCGATCAGGTGCGCGAGCACTTCGACCGCACCTTGCTCCTGGCCAGGCGCTGCATCGCGTGGGGGCCGACCGCCGAGGTGCTGTCGGCCGAGAACCTGTTCCGGGCCCGCCAGCAGGCCGAAGCCTGGGACGACGACGCGTCGCCGTGTCGGGCGGCGGCGTGAGCTGTCCGGTGATCGCCCCATGACCGCGTTCGCCTGGCTGATCCAGCCCTTCGCCGACTACGCCTTCATGCGCCGCGCCCTGGTCGCGAGCGCCGCGCTGGCGCTCGGCAGCGCGCCCATCGGCACCTTTCTCGTCCTGCGCCGCATGAGCCTGGTCGGCGACGCCATGGCCCATGCGCTCCTGCCCGGCGCAGCCCTCGGCTTCATCGGCGCCGGCTTCTCGCTCTGGGCGATGAGCGCGGGCGGCTTCGTCGCCGCCCTGGCGGTCGCACTCGCCGCCGGCTTCGTGACGCGGACCACCTCGCAGCGCGAAGACGCCAGCTTCGCCGCGTTCTACCTCATCGCCCTGGCGCTCGGCGTGCTGCTGATCTCGCTGCGCGGCTCGAGCGTCGACCTCATGCACGTGCTGTTCGGCACCGTCCTCGCGGTCGACGACGAGGCGCTGTTTCTCGTTGCCGGCGTCGCCAGCGTCACGCTGCTGGCACTCGCCGTCGTCTACCGGCCGCTGGTCGCCGAGTGCCTCGATCCGGGCTTTCTGCGCAGCGTCGGCGGGCAGGGCTCGCGAGTTCACGTCGCCTTCCTGGTCTTGACGGTGATGAACCTCGTCGCCGGCTTCCAGGCCCTCGGCACCTTGATGGCCGTCGGCCTGATGATGCTGCCGGCGACGGCAGCGCGCTTCTGGGCCGGCGAGGTGTGGAGCCTGGCCGCGGTGGCGGCGCTGATCGCGCTCGGGGCCGGCTACGTCGGCCTGCTGCTGTCGTACCACGCCCAGTGGCCGTCGGGGCCGGCCATCGTGCTCGTGGCCGGCGCCGCCTACGCCGTCTCTCTCGTCGCCGGCACGCGCGACGGCCTGCTCGCCCGCCACGTCTTCGTCGGCCGGCATCGCGAGGCATGAGGTGAGCAAGGTGTCGCGACGACAGGTGGTGGTCGCCGCCGCCGCCAGCGGCTGGCCGCTGCGCGCCGCCGCCGACAACAGCGCCCGGCCGCTGCGCGTCGTCGCCAGCTTCTCGATCCTGGCCGACATCGTCGCCAACGTCGCCGGCGATGCGGCTGCGGTGACGGCGCTGGTCGGCGCGAACGCCGATGCCCACGTCTTCGAGCCGTCGCCGGCCGATGCGCGCAGCGTTGCCGAAGCCGACCTCGTCGTCGTCAACGGCCTCGGCTTCGAAGGCTGGCTCGACCGGCTGGTGCAGGCTTCGGGCTACCGCGGCCGTGTCGTCGTCGCCAGCGACGGCGTCGCCGCGCGCCGGCTCGGCCGGCATGCCGACCCGCACGCCTGGCAAGACCTCGCCCTGGCGCGCCGCTACGCTGCGAACGTGCAAGACGCGCTGGCGCGCGAGCGGCCGGCCGGCGGCGGCGGGCTCGCCGCCCGCGCCGCCCGCTACGACGCCGACCTCGAGCGGCTCGACCGCGACATCCGCGCCCGCTTCGCCGCCATCCCGCGGGCGCAGCGGCGCGTGATCACCTCGCACGATGCTTTCGGCTATTTCGGCGCCGCCTACGGCATCGACTTCCTGGCCGCGCAGGGCATGAGCACCGAAAGCGAAGCCTCGGCATCGACCGTGGCCCGGCTCGCCGACGCGGTGCGAAAGGCGGGCGTGAGCGCCATCTTCGTCGAGAACATCTCCGACCCGCGCCTGGTCGAGCGGCTGGCCAGAGAGGGCGGCGCCACGGTCGGCGGCAAGCTCTATTCCGACGCCCTGTCGCCGCCGGGCAGCGCCGGCGACACCTATCTCAAGCTCGTCGCCCACAACGCGAGAACCATCGCTGCGGCGTTGCGCGGCGAGCGTGCCTGATCCGGCGATCTTCGAAAGGAACTCTCATGAGCCTCATCCCGTCACCGTCCTCAAGCGCGTGCACATGACGAAGGCCGGCGTGCAATGAGGGCCGCCCTGGCCCGCACCGTCGTTTGCTCGCTGGTTGCGCTGCTGGCTTTTGCCGGCGCGCAGGCCCAGCCGCAGCATGCGCACGCGCACGGCGTTGCCAAGCTGACCGTCGCCGTCGAGAACAAGAGCGTGACGCTCCAGCTCGAGTCGCCGCTCGACAGCCTGATCGGCTTCGAGCACCGGCCCCGGACCGAGGCGCAGACAACCGCGGTGGCTGCCTTGCAGGCCAGGATGAAGGCCGCGCAGGAGCTGTTCCGCTTCGACGCGGCCGCAGGCTGCACGCTCGTCAGGAGCGAGGCCGAATCGGCGATCTTCCGGCCGGCCACCGTGACGGCGGCGAAGGAGGAGCACGCCGACCTCGATGCCACTTTCGAGTTCAGCTGCGCTGCCCCGGACAAGCTGACGGCTCTGGAAGTCGGCCTGTTCGCCGCCTACCCCCGCCTCAGGGAGATGTCGGTCGAGGTCGCCACGGCGAGCGGCCAGTTCAAGCGCGACCTGACGAGCCCGGCGAAGACGGTCTCGCTGCGCCGTTGAGCGACGGGGCGCCGTTCGCCGAAACGCCACCGGCGGTGGTCGTCCGCGACCTGCGCTTTCGCTACCCCGGCGCAGCGGCCGACACCTTGCGCATCGACGCCTTCGAGGTCGCTGCCGGCGAGCGCGTCTTCGTGCGCGGCCCGAGCGGCTGCGGCAAGACGACGCTGCTCTCGCTGCTCGCCGGCGTGCTCGTGGCGTCGAGCGGCAGCGTCAGCCTGCTCGGCACCGACTGGCGGCAGCTTGCTCCCGGCCGGCGTGATCGGCGCCGCGCCGATCACGTCGGCTACATCTTCCAGCAGTTCAATCTTCTGCCCTATCTCTCGGTCCTCGACAACGTGCTGCTGCCCTGCCGCTTCTCGGCCGCACGTGCGCGGCGGGGCAGTGAAGCGGCAGCGCCCCTGCTGGCCCGGATGGGACTCGACGCGGCCCTCGTCCGGCGCGACGCAGGCCACCTTTCCGTCGGCCAGCAGCAACGCGTTGCCGCGGCGCGGGCGCTGATCGGCCGACCGGAGCTGGTGATCGCCGACGAGCCCACCTCGGCGCTCGACGAGCCGCTGCGCGACTCGTTCATGACGCTGTTGCTCGAAGCCTGTGCCGAAGCCGGCAGCGCCCTCGTGTTCGTGAGCCACGACGCCCGCCTGGCGGCGCGCTTCGATCGCCAGCTCGATCTGTCCGTGCTCAACCTCGCTGCGCCGGCGCTGGCCGGCAAGGCGGCGGCATGACCTCGTTGCTGTCGCTCGCCGCACGCAGCGCCTGGAACCGGCGCTTCGTGCTCTCGCTTGTCGTCGTCTCCATCGCCCTCTCGACCTTCCTGCTGCTCGGCATCGAGCGCGTGCGCGCCGACGTGCGCGAGAACTTTTCGCAGTCGGTCTCCGGCACCGACCTCATCGTCGGCGCCCGGACCGGTGCGGTACAGCTGCTGCTCTACGCCGTGTTCCGCATCGGCAGTGCCACCAACAACATCCGCTGGAGCAGCGTCGAAGCGATCGCCAGGCACCGCGCCGTCGACTGGGTGGTGCCGATCTCGCTCGGCGACTCGCACCGCGGCTTCGCCGTCGTCGCCACCTCGACCGCGTACTTCGACCGCTTTCGCCACGGCGACCGCCAGCCGCTCGTTCTGGCCCAGGGGCGCCGCTTCGGCGCCGTCTTCGAGACGGTGGTCGGCGCCGAAGTCGCAAGGCACCTCGGCTACAGGCTGGGCCAGCGCATCGTGCTCAGCCACGGCGACGGCGCCTTCGCCGCCAACGAGCACGCCGACAAGCCGTTCACGGTGGTCGGCATCCTCGCCGCCACCGGCACGCCGGTCGACCGCTCCGTGCACATCGGCCTCGACGCGATGGAAGCGATCCACCTCGACTGGCTCGCCGGTGCGCCGTTGCCGGGCAGCGCCGTGCCGGCGAGCGAAGTCGCCAAGCACGACCTGACACCGAAGAACGTGACGGCGGCGCTGGTCGGCCTGAAGAGCCGCGCCGCCGTCTTCGGCGTGCAGCGCTTCGTGGCCGAGTTCGAGGCCGAGCCGCTGATGGCCGTGCTGCCCGGCGTCGCGCTCGACGAGCTGTGGGCCGTCGTCGGCATCGGCGAGCGCGGCCTGCTGGCGATGAGCTTCCTGGTCGCGGTGGTGAGCCTGGGCGGGCTCGTTGCCGTCATTCTCGCCGGCCTGGAGCAGCGGCGGCGCGAGCTGGCCATCCTGCGCGCGGTCGGTGCCGGACCGCGCCAGATGCTGTTCCTGCTCGCCCTCGAGGGAGCGCTCGTGACGGTGGCCGGCGTCGGGCTCGGCATCGTCGCCGCAGCGGCCGCCGTGCTGGCGCTGTCCGGCTGGTTCGCCGATCGCTTCGGCATCGCGCTGCACCTGCAGGCGCCGAGTCCGAGCGAAGGCGGGCTCATCGTCGGCCTGCTCGTGGCCGGCTGGCTCGCCAGCCTCGTGCCCGGCTGGCAGGCCTACCGCATGTCGCTCGCCGACGGGCTGTCGCCGAGGATCTGATGCGGCCCGCGGCACCGGAGACGCATCGCGCGCCGGTCACGACGGTGCTGGTATCGGTGCTCGTCGCCAGCGTCGCGTCCATCGTCGTGCTGCTCACAGACTTCGACGAGGCGGCTCGCGAGCCCGTTCGCGTCGGGCCGCCCGGCTACCGCGAGATTGCCTGGGCCGACCTGGTGCCGGCAGGTTGGGATCCGGTCAAGCGTTTCCAGCGGCAACAAGGCGCCGCACTGAACGACAGCGACCCACGCGCCGCCGAAGTGCTCGCTGAGATGAGGGCGACGTGGGACAACGCACCGACGGTGCAGTCGCTCGACGGTGCCGCGGTCCGTCTGGCCGGCTACGTCGTGCCGCTCGACGAGGTGCGCGGCGAGTTGAAGAGCTTTTTGCTCGTTCCCTACTTCGGCGCCTGCATCCATACGCCGCCGCCGGCGGCGAACCAGATCGTGCTCGTCGCGGCGAGCCGGGCGGTGAAGGGCTTTCAAGCCATGGACACGGTCTGGGTGAGCGGTACCCTGCACGCGCGGCGCAGCGATTCGCCGTTCGGGGCGAGCGGATATCGGCTCGATGCGATCATGGTCCAGCCGTACGTGGCAGCCGCACGCTGACGAGGAGTGACGATGACAACGCCGCGCTTGCACCGCCTCGAGATCCTGCTCGTCACCTGTTTGCTCGTCGGCAGCACGGTGGCTTTTGCGGCGCCAGCCACGAGCGCGATCGAGCCCTTGCCCGCGAAGCCCGGCGCGGTGCGCGAAATCAAGTGGGACGAGCTGGTTCCGAAAGGCTGGGATCCTTACAAGGGGTTCAAGAACCGCAGCACGACGATCCTCAGCGACCGCGATCCGCGTGCCCAGGATTTGCTGCGCGACATGCGCGACATCTGGGACACCGCGCCCACCGTCGACGCACTGGAAGGCGCGGCGGTCAAGCTGCCCGGCTACGTCGTGCCGCTCGAAGAGCTGCGCGGCGAGCTGAAAGAGTTCCTGCTCGTGCCGTACTTCGGCGCCTGCATCCACACGCCGCCGCCGCCGGCCAACCAGATCGTCTTCGTGGTCGCACCCAGGGGCGTGAAATTCAGGGCCATGGAGACGGTATGGGTGAGCGGCGTGCTGCACACGACGCGCCAGGCTTCCTACATGGGCGCAAGCGGCTACAGCATGCAGGCCGCGACGGTCGAGGCCTATGTCGGGGCCGCCAGGCCCTGAAGCCGGGGCGGCCGGGCCCTGAAGCCGGGGGCCGCCAGGCCCGGCCGCTCACGGCGCCAGCCGCTCGCGCAGCCATTCGCCGGCATCGCCGCGCCGGTAGCGCAACCGGTCGTGCAGGCGCGACTTGCGGCCCTGCCAGAACTCCCAGGCGTCGGCCTGCAGCCGGTAGCCGCCCCAGTGCGGCGGCCGCGGCGGCTGCAGCATGAACTGCGCGCCGTAGCGGGCGGCGCTGGCCAGCAGCGTCGCCCGCGAGGCAATGACGCGGCTCTGCGGCGAAGCCCAGGCGCCGATGCGTGAATCGAGCGGGCGCGAGGCGAAATAGACGTCCGACTCGCTCGCCGACACCTTCTCGACCCGGCCCTCGATGCGCACGACGCGCTCGAGCTCGACCCAGTGGAACTGGAGGGCGGCGAACGGGTGCAGCGCCAGCTCCTCGCCCTTGCGGCTGTCGTAGTTGGTGAACCAGACGATGCCGCCCTCGTCGCAGCCCTTGATGAGGACGATGCGCGTCGATGGCCGGCCGGCGGCGCCGACGGTGGCCAGGGTCATCGCGTTCGGCTCCGGCAGCTCGGCCGTGATCGCCTGGTCGAGCCAGGTCGAGAACTGCCGCAGCGGATCGTCGGCCGAGGCGGTCTCGTCGAGCTCGGCCAGCTCGTAGCTCTTGCGCAGATCGGCCAGCTCGGTCATGGGCCAAAGTATAGGAAGGCGCGGCCCGCCACCCGGCTTAGGGGGAAGGCCTTACGTAGACCTCCCACTTCTCTCTCGACCCATCGTCTCCCATCCTCACTCCATGCAAGCGCAACGAACGGTGATCGTGCTCGCCGCCGGCCAGGGCGCGCGATTCGGCGCCGCGACCCACAAGCTGGCCCAGCCGCTCGGCGACAGCTCGGTGCTCGCCGCGACGATCGGCCACGCGCTTGCCAGCGGCCTGCACGTCGTCGTGGTCACGACGGCGGCCTTCGCCGCCACTGCGCGCAGCAGCGTCGCCGCGCGCGACGTCGTCGTGCTGCCCGAAGTCGGGTCGGGGCCGGCCGGCTCGCTGGGCATGGGTGCGTCGATCGCCGCCGGCGTGAACTGTCGGCCGCACGCCCGTGGCTGGCTGGTGCTGCCCGGCGACATGCCGACTGTCCAGCCGGGCAGCCTGCAGGCCGTGGCCCGCGGCCTAGACGACCATCCGGTCGTCTACGCGCAGTACCGGGGACGGCGCGGCCACCCGGTCGGCTTCGGCGCCGAGCTCTATTCCGAGCTCGCCACGATGTCCGGCGACGAGGGCGCCCGCCGCCTCATCGCCCGCTACCCGGCCTTCGGCGTCGAGCTCGACGACCCCGGCGTGCTCGTCGACATCGACACGCCGCAAGACCTCGACGCGGTCCGCCGCAGCGTCGCCGCGGCCTCCTGAACGGGCGACGGCTTCAGGCCGTCAGGCCGTGAGGGCGTGGCTGCGGGCGAGCGCCACCAGCCGCTCGATGTCACGGTCGCGGATGCCGCAGTTGCGCAGGCACTGCGCCGTCTCCACGAGGTAGGAGAGGGTGCTGCCATAGCGCCCCTCGGCGACGCGCAGGATCTCGACGATCTGCGCATCGGGCAGGTCGCCGGTGTGCGCAGGGCTCTTTCGGCTGAGGGTGAAGGCGAGCCCGCGCACCGTGCCGAGCGGCGTGCGGCACGCCAGCCACTTCGGGTCGTAGACCCCGGTGGGCATCTCCCGGCCCCAGAGCCGCGGCAACTCCGCCTCGACCCGGTCTTGCTCGATCCGGTACGCCCGGCCGCGGCACGAGCCGCCCGGGACGAGCGCGAACACCAGGCCCGGGCACTCCGGCGTGCCGCGGTTGATGCGCGAGCGCATGGCCAGCGCACGGTGCCAGCCGTGGACGGTGGCCGGGCGATCCTCGACCGTCTCGAACTCCGGCCGCCAGATCAGCGAGGCGTAGCCGAAGATCCACAGGTCGCCCTGGCCGCCCCAGGCGTCGAGGGTGTGATTGAGGAGGCGCTCCGGGTCGCGCGTTCCTTGCGGAAGGGGGTGGCCGCCGGTCATCGCCAACTAGAATCGTTCGGGATCAGGAAAACACGAGGGAGACATGGAAGCGTCCAAGGCTGCACAGCGAAATCCTTCACGCACCGTGGTCATCGCCGTGGTGATTTTGCTGATCGTCGTGGCCGTTGCAGGAATCGTGCTTGCCGGTCGCCGTACCGCGGCGCCGGCACAAGGCACGGCGGCCGCGGTGCCCGACGTGCCTGTCGCTACAACGCTGCAGGCCGAGGCCAAGCCGACCTCCGGCGCCAACGAAGTGGTCTTCGCGCCCGGGTCGGACAAGCTGCCACCGCAGTCGTCGGAGTCGATCGCCAGGTTCAGCGAAGCCGCGCGTGGCGTCGGTGGCCAGATCCGCCTGTCGGCGCGCTTTCTCACCGGCGCCAACAAGGCACGCGACCTCGAACTCGCCAAGGGGCGCGCCGCCGCGGTGCGCCACGCCCTGGAGGCGAACGGCGTCAAGGCCGAGACCCTGCAGGTCGAGATGGTCGAGATGCCTGCCGGCGCCCTGACCGACCAGGACGCGAACCGCATCGAGCTCTCGATGCGCTGACCGGCACGGCGATTCGCTGGCAAGATGGCCGCGATGAGACAAGCCGTCGCTCGAGTCACCGAACGGATCCGTGAGCGGAGCGCTGCCGGGCGGCGCGCGTACCTCGAGCGCATCGATGCCTTGCTCGACCGGCCGCGCGACCGTGATCGCATCGGCTGCGCCAACCTGGCCCATGCCGTTGCCGCGTTGCCGGCGGCCGACAAGCTCCGCATCGTGGCCGAGCGGGCGCCGAACATCGGCATCGTCACCGCCTACAACGACATGCTGTCGGCGCACCAGCCGTACGAGGGCTTCCCGGCCGTGATCCGCGATGCGGCGCATGCCCTCGGCGCCACCGCGCAGGTGGCCGGCGGCGTGCCGGCCATGTGCGACGGCGTCACGCAGGGCCGTCCGGGCATGGAGCTCAGCCTGTTCTCGCGCGACACCATCGCCATGGGCACGGCGATCG
>CAXSEJ010000041.1:0-13843 GCA_964236395.1 uncultured Rhizobacter sp. | reverse complement strand
CCCCCGACTTCTCCGACGCGATGAACCCCGCACAAGACCGACGATGAAACACAGCATGTTCATGATGCCGCTGCACCCGCCCGGGCGCGACGTCACGCAGACGCTCCAGGAAGACCGCGAAGCCGTGATCCTGGCCGACCGGCTCGGCTTCAGCGAGGCCTATGTCGGCGAGCACGTGACCGACGCGGCCGAGACGGTCACCTCGTCGATGATCTTCCTGGCGAGCCTGATCGCCGAGACCAAGAACATCATGCTCGGCACCGGCACGCTCAACCTGCCGAACTCGCACCCGGCGGCGCTGGCCGGCCAGGCCGCGATGCTCGATCACCTGCTGAAGGGCCGCTTCATCATGGGCATCAGCCCGGGCGGCCTGATGTCGGATGCCGAGGTGTTCGGCAACCACGGCAAGGACCGCAACGCGATGTTCGTGGAGAGCATCAACACGATCCTGAAGATCTGGGAATCGGACCCGCCGTACGACATCGCCGGCCAGTTCTGGAACGTCTCGGTCGCCAAGACGATGATCCCCGAGATCGGCCAGGGCTTCATGATGAAGCCCTTCCAGCGGCCGCATCCGCTCATCGTGGGCACGGCGGTGGCGCCGTTCTCGCAGGGCGTGACCGAGATGGCCAAGCGTGGCTGGCAGCCGATCTCGGCGAACTTCCTCATGCCCGAATGGGTCAAGACGCACTGGCCCAAATACGCGGAGGGCCGCGCTGCCGTCGGAGCCGAGGCGCAGGCCAGCGAATGGCGCATCGCCAAGAGCATCTTCGTCGCCGACGACGAGGCCACCGCCCGTCGCTATGCGTTCGAGGCCGGCGGCCCGTACCACTTCTACTTCAAGCAGCTGGTGCGCAAGCTGGTGGGCGGCGGCGGCCGCAGCAACCTCTTCAAGACCGATCCGGCGATGCCCGACAGCGACATCACGCCCGACTACGTGACGCGCCGGCTGGTGCTGGCGGGCACGGTCGATTCGGTGGTCGACCAGATCCTCGCCTTCCACGCGCAGGTCGGAGATTTCGGCCAGCTGCTCTATGCCTGCCACGACTGGATGGATCCGGCGCTCGGCAAGCGTTCGATGGAGCTGTTCGCCACCGAAGTGATGCCGCGCGTCAACGCCGTTCTGGCGAAGCGCTGATCCGCAGCGCCGGCATCGGACGCGTCGAAGGCACGAGCATGAACAGCGCCGGGATGACGATCGACTGGGACGTGGCCATCGCCATGGACGACGGCCTCGTGCTGCGTGCCGACGTCTTCCGCCCGCCCGCCGCCGGCCGCTACCCGGTGCTCCTCAGCCACGGCCCGTACGCCAAGGGCCTCGCCTTCCAGGAGGGCTACCCGAGCGCCTGGCAGAAGATGGTGGCCGACCACCCCGACGTGCCGCACGGCTCGAGCAACCTGTTCCAGAACTGGGAAGTCGTGGACCCGGAGAAGTGGGTGCCCGACGGCTACGTGTGCGTTCGCGTCGACTCGCGCGGCTGCGGCCGCTCGCCCGGCTTCGTCGACCACTTTTCCGAGCGCGAGACGAGGGACTTCTTCGAGTGCATCGAGTGGGCCGGCGTGCAGGGCTGGTCGAACGGCAAGGTGGGTCTCTCGGGCGTTTCCTACTTCGGCATCAACCAGTGGCAGGTCGCCAGCCTGAACCCGCCGCACCTCGCCGCGATGTGCATCTGGGAAGGCGCGGCCGACTGGTACCGCGACATGACGCACCACGGCGGCATGCTCTCGACCTTCTGGGCCAACTGGTACGACATGCAGGTCAAGACGGTGCAGCACGGCCTGGGCGAGCGCGGCCCGAGGAGCCGCGCCACGGGCGCCTGGGTGTGCGGCGACGAGGCGCTCTCCGACGCCGAACTGGCCGCCAACCGCTGCCAGTTCGGCGACGACATCCTCGCCCACCCGCTCGACGACGCCTACCACCGCGTGCGTTCGGCCGCCTGGGAGCGCATCACCGTGCCGTTCCTGTCGGCCGGCAACTGGGGCGGGCAGGGCCTGCACCTGCGCGGCAATTCCGAGAGCTACCTGCGCGCCGCGTCGCGCCAGAAGTGGCTGGAGATGCACGGCCTCCAGCACTGGACGCACTTCTATACCGACTACGGCGTGCAGATCCAGAAGCGCTTCTTCGGCCACTTCCTCAAGGGCGAGGCCAACGGCTGGGACCGCGAGCCGCCGGTGCGGCTGCAGGTGCGCCACGTCGACCACTTCGAGGAGCGCAGCGAGACCGGCTGGCCGATCGAGCGCACGCGCTGGACGCCGCTGCACCTCGACGCCGCGAGCCAGGCCCTCGTCGACGAGCCGGCCGTCGCGGCCGCGCAGCTGGCCTTCGACGCCCAGGGGGACGGCCTCACCTTTCTCTCGGCGCCGTACCCGGAGCCGATGGAGATCACCGGCCCGCTGGCGGCCAGGCTGTGGGTCTCGTCGACCACCGCCGATGCCGATCTGTTCCTCGTGCTGCGCGTGTTCAGCGCCGATCTGCGCGAGCTCACCTTCGCCGGTGCGATCGACCCGCACACGCCGGTGGCGCAGGGCTGGCTGCGTGCCTCGCACCGCGAGCTCGACGCCGTGCTCACGCGCCCGTACCGGCCGTACCACACGCACCGGCAGGCACAGGCGCTGGTGCCGGGCGAGCCGGTCGAGCTGGAGATCGAGCTCTGGCCGACGTCGATCGTGGTGCCGGCCGGGCACCGGCTCGCGCTCAGCGTGCGTGGCCACGACTACGTGTTCGCCGAGAAGACCGGGCTCAAGCTCTCCAACTTCAAGAACGAGCTGCGCGGCTGCGGCCCCTTCCTGCACGACGACCCGCGCGACCGCCCGGCCGCGGTCTTCGCGGGCTGCACGACACTGCACTTCGGCGCGGCGCATCCTTCGCACGTGCTGCTGCCGGTGATCCCGGCCCTTCCCGTTCCACCCAGACCCACGAAACCCGGAGACAAGACATGACCAACAGACGCGAATTCCTGCAGACCACGGGCGGTGCCGCCGTGACCCTCGCACTGCCCGGCGTGGCCCGCGCGCAGGCCAAGGACGATCTGGTGCGCATCGGCCTGATGACGGTGAAGACCGGCCCGCTGGCCTCGGGCGGCATCGACATGGAGCGCGGCTTGGCCATGTACCTCGCCGAGCGCAACAACATGCTCGCGGGCAAGAAGGTGCAGCTCTTCGTCGCCGACACCGGCGGCACGCCGGCGAACGCCAAGTCGAAGATCCAGGAGCTGGTGGAGCTGAACAAGATCCACGTGCTCATCGGCCCGCTCGCCGCGTTCGAGGCGCTCGCCATCGACGACTACCTGCGCGCGCAGAAGGTGCCGACGCTGTCGGTCGCCGCGGCCGAAGACATGACGCAGAGAAAGCCGAACCCGTGGTTCGTGCGCGCCTCGTCATCCTCGGCGCAATGCGTGCACGTGATGGGCGACCACTGCGCCAAGACGCTGAAGTACAAGCGCATGGCCGTGATCGCCGACGACATCGCCTACGGCCAGGAGATGAACGCCGGCTTCCAGCGCGTATTCGAAGACGCCGGCGGCAAGATCGTGCAGAAGCTGTTCCCGCCGCTCACCGCGCCCGACTACGGCAGCTTCCTGGCGCAGCTGAAGACCAACGTCGACGCGGTCTTCCTCGGCTTCGCCGGCTCGAACGGCTTTCGCTTCGTGCGCCAGTTCAACGAGTACGGCCTGCGCGACAAGCTCGCCATCGTCGGCGGCATGACCGCGCTCGACGAATCGGTGCTGCGCAACATGGGCGACGAAGCGCTCGGCATCCAGACCGTGAACTGGTATTCGGCCGAGCTCGCCAACCCGATCAACGTCAAGTTCGCCACCGCCTTCCGCAAGCAGTTCGGCTACGACCCCGGCTACTACGGCGCATCCACCTACGTCAACGGCGCGATCCTGGAAGCGGCGCTCAACGCCGTGGCCGGCAAGGTGAGCGATCGTGACGGCCTGATGGCGGCGCTGCGCAAGACCGACATCCTCACCGCCCGCGGCCCGGTCAAGTTCGACGGCTACGGCAACGTCGTCGGCGACGTCTACATCCGGCGTGTCGAGCGCAAGGACGGGCGGCTCGTGAACTCGGTCGTCAAGACCTACCCGAACGTGAGCCAGTTCTGGAGCTACGACCCGAAGGCGTTCCTCGCCAACCCGGTCTATTCGCGCGACTGGCCGCCCGCCAAGAACCTCGAGTCCTGAGTCCCGAGCCCGAGTCCGGGCCGGGGGCGGCGCCATGCAGATCTGGGTCATTCAGACGCTGAACAGCCTTTCGCTGGGCGGCCTGCTGTTCATGCTCTCGTCCGGGTTCGCCCTGATCTTCGGATTGATGCGGATCGCCAACCTCACCCACGGCGCCCTGTTCATGCTGGGCGCCTACGTCGCCGCGACCGTCGTGCGGGCCGGCCACGGCCTGGCACTGGCGGCGCTGGCAGCGGCGGTCTCGATCGCGATCGTCGGCGGGCTGGTGGAAAGGCTGATCCTGCGCCGGCTCACCGGCAACCCTCAAGGGCAGGTGCTGGCCACCCTCGGTCTCTCGTTCGTGGCCGCCGACCTCTGCCTCCTGGTCTGGGGCGGCGACCCGATCCCGATCAACACGCCGGCGCTGTTCCGCACGCCGCTGCATCTGCTGGGCCTCAGCTTTCCGACCTATCGCCTGTTCGTGCTGGGCGTGGCCATCGTCTCGGCGATCGCGCTCTACCTGCTCATCGAGCGCACGCGGCTCGGCGCCATGATCCGTGCGGGCGTCGACGACATGCCGATGGCGCGGGCGGTCGGCATCCCGGCCTCGCGCCTGTTCACCATCGTGTTCTGCCTCGGCGCCGGCCTGGCCGGCCTCGGCGGCGCGCTCGGCGGGCCGATCTTCAGCGCCTACCCGGGGCTCGACGGCGAGATGCTGCCGCTGGCCCTGATCGTCGTCATCCTGGGCGGCGTCGGCAGCCTCGTGGGCACCTTCATCGCGAGCTTCATCATCGGCTTCGTCTACACCTTCGGCATCGCGCTGGCGCCCGACCTCGCCTACGTGATCCTGTTCCTGCCGATGGTGGTGGTCATCGCTTTCCGGCCGACCGGCCTGTTCGGGCGGGCGATCGCATGAACGAGCCGACCAAGCCGGCCGCGCCGGCGCCGAGAGTGCCGGCATCGTCGGCTGCATCGTTGCCGGCGTCGATGCTGGTCGCGGTGCTGGTGCTCGGCCTCGCGCTCTTCCCGCTCTTCGCGGGCGAGTACTTCGTCAACCTCGGCAGTCAGGTGCTGATCGCGGTGGTGTTCGCGTCGAGCCTGAACCTGCTGGTCGGCTATGCCGGGCTGACTTCCCTCGGCCACGCCAGCTTCCTCGGCCTCTCGGCCTACATCTCGGCCTGGCTCGCGGTGCGCCTGGGCCTCGGCCACGCGGTCACCGCGCCGGCCGCGCTGCTGCTCACCACCCTGGTCGGCATGGCCTTCGGCTGGATCGCCTTGCGGGCCACCGGGCTCGGCTTCCTGATGCTCACGCTCGCGCTCTCGCAGATCGTCTGGGGCGTGGGCTTTCGCTGGGTGAGCCTGACCAACGGCGACAACGGCCTGTCGGGCCTGACGCGGCCGCAGCCTTTCGGCTGGAACCTCGAGGTCAGCAACAACTACTTCTGGTTCTCGCTGATCGTGGCCTGCGTGAGCGTGTTCCTGATGTCGCGCTTCGTCGCCTCGCCGTTCGGCGCCAGCCTGCGCGGCACGCGCGACCAGCCGCGGCGCATGAGCGCGCTCGGCTTCAACGTGTGGGCGATCCGCTGGGTGACGTTCGTGGTGGCCAGCTTCTTCGCCGCGGTGGCGGGCCTGCTCTACGTGTACTTCCACAAGTTCATCCACCCGAGCGTGATGTCGATCGCGGTCTCGGCCGAGGGGCTGCTGAGCGTCATCGCCGGCGGCTCCGGCACGATCGCCGGGCCGGCGGTCGGCGCGCTGCTGGTGGTGGTGCTGAAGAACTACGCCTCGGCCTACATCGAGCGCTGGAACATGCTGCTCGGGCTGGTCTTCGTGTTCATCGTCATCTTCATGCCGAGCGGCGTGGTGCCGGGCGTGCGCCACTGGGTGCGGCGCTGGCGCGGAGACCCGCCGTGACCGCGGCGCTGCAGGTCGCGAACCTGCGCAAGAGCTTCGGCGGCGTGGTCGTCACGCAAGACGTCTCGTTGACGATCCAGCCCGGCGAGCGCCGCCTGATCATCGGCCCGAACGGAGCCGGCAAGACGACGCTCTTCAACCAGATCTCGGGCGAGATCAGGCCCGATTCCGGGACCGTCCACGTGTTCGGCCAGGACCTGACGCGGCTGCCGGTGCGGGCCCGCGCCCATGCCGGCGTGAGCCGCACCTACCAGGTGATCACGCTGTTCGCCAAAGACTCGCTCGCGCACAACGTGGCGCTCTCGCTCCTCGGCGTGAACCGCCGGCGCTTCCAGGCCTTCCGGCCGCTGCGGCCGAGCGACGAAATCTACGAACGCGCCTTGCAGGCGCTCGACAGCGTCGGCCTCAAGGAGCGTGCGCACCGGGCCGCCGGCGAGGTCTCGTACGGCGAGCAGCGGCGGGTCGAGATCGCGGTGGCGATGGCGCAGCAGCCGCGCGTGCTGCTGCTCGACGAGCCGCTGGCCGGCCTCTCGCAGGACGAGCGCGCGATGGTCGCCGCCCTCATCGCCGGCCTGCCGCGCGAGACCACCATCGTGATGATCGAGCACGACATGGACGTGGCGCTCGCCTTCGCCGAGCAGATCTCGGTGCTGCACCATGGCGAGCTCATCGTCGAGGGCGACCGCGAGACCGTCGTCGCCCATCCGCGCACCCGGGAGGTCTATCTTGGTGTCTGACCCGGCTCGCGCCGATGCGCTCCGGCTCACCGAGGTCAACGCGCACTACGGTCGCAGCCACGTCCTGCACGGCGTGAGTCTCGTGCTCGGCAAGGGCCGGTTGCTCGCGCTGCTCGGCCGCAACGGTGCCGGCAAGACGACCACGATGCTGGCCATCGCCGGCCTGCTGCGGGCCACCAGCGGCCAGGTCGCGGCCGGCGGCCGGGCCATCGAGGCGCTGTCGCCCGAAGCCATCGCCTGGTGCGGCGTGCGCCTGGTGCCGCAGGGTCGGCGCGTCTTCGCGAGCCTGAGCGTGCAGGAGAACCTGCAGGTCGCGCGGCAGAAGCGCGCTGTGCCGCATCCGTGGTCGATCGAGCGCGTGTACGCCATGTTCCCGCAGCTCGCGAAGCGGCATCGGCAGCGCGCCGGAACGCTCTCCGGCGGCGAGCAGCAAATGCTCGTGATCGGCCGCGCGCTGATGGGCAACCCCGACGTGCTGCTGCTCGACGAACCTTCCGAAGGCCTGGCGCCGCTGATCGTGCTCGAGGTCGCCGAGGCCATCGCCAAGCTGAAGGCCGAGCACCTGTCGATCATCCTGGTCGAGCAGAACTTCAAGCTCGCCATGAACCTCGCCGACGACGTCGTGGTGCTGAACACGGGCCGGGTCGTGGTCACGCGCACGGCCCAGGAGGTCGGCGCCGATCCGGAAAGCGTCACCCGTCACCTCGGCGTGTTCTGAAGCACGCCGGCCTCACTCCCAAAAGAGAACTCCATGCTGTTCACCTGCTCGTCGCCTTGCAGCGACCCGTCCCATCACCACGCGCCGGCGCGGCGCCATGCCGCCGCCACGAAGAAGGCGGCCAGCTCGCGCAGCACTGCCACGACAGCGCCGCGCGCGGTGGTGAAGAACGCCCGCGGCAGGGCGAAAGTGGTCGACATCCACTGCCACTACCTGAACCCGGTGGTGAACCAGAAGACGGCGCACCTCAATGCGGCGCAGCACGACCCGACGGTGACCTTCGCCAACGAGCTCACGCGCCAGACCAACGTGGCGCAGATGCGCGACCGGGCGCCCAAGCTGATGGGCATCGAGAACCGCATCGCCGACATGGACCGCATGGGCGTCGACATCCAGGCCGTCTCGCCGGCGCCGTACCACTACTTCTACTTCACCCCGCCCGACGAAGGCGCGGCACTGGCGCGCGAGGTCAACGAAGGCATCGCGAGCCTGGTGGCCGCCCACCCCGACCGCTTCGTCGGCATCGGCTCGGTGCCGTTGCAAAACGCCGAGCTGGCGGTGCGCGAGCTCGAATACGCGGTCAGCAAGCTGGGCCTGCGCGGGGTCGAGATCAACACCAACGTGAACGGCCTGAACCTCACCGACAAGAGCCTCGGCCTCGAGAAGTTCTTCGCCAAGGCGAACGAGCTCGGCATCGTGGTCTTCATGCACCCGCTCGGCTTCACCCACGCCGACCGGCTGACGAACCACTACTTCAACAACGTGATCGGCAACCCGCTCGACACCACCATCGCGGTCAGCCACCTGATCTTCGACGGCGTGGTCGCGCGCCACCCCAAGATCAAGTTCATCGCGGCGCACGGCGGCGGCTTCATCGCCCACTACTGGGCCCGCATGGACCACGCCTGGAGCGCCCGCGCCGACTGCCGCACGGTGATCAAGCGCAAGCCTTCGAGCTACCTCGAGAAGTTCTACTTCGACACCATCACCTTCGACCCGCGCATGCTGCGCAACCTGATCGACCGCTACGGTGCCGACCACGTGCTGCTCGGCACCGACTATCCCTACGACATGGGTGAAGACGACCCGCGTGGGCTGGTGGCGAGCGTGAAGCGATTGCCGGCCGAGCAGCGCCGCCAGATCGAGGGGCTGAACGCCATGCGCCTGCTGAAGATCAAGGGCTGAGCATGAAGATCGGTGTGCTGGGAACGGGCCGCATGGGCTCGGCGATGGCCGGGCGGCTGCTCGACTGCGGCCACACGCTGACGGTGTGGAACCGCTCGGCCGGCAAGACCGCGTCGCTGGCCGCGCGTGGCGCCGTGAGCGTGGCGACGCCGGCTGAGGTGGCCGCGGCGAGCGAGATCGTGCTCTCGGTGCTCACCGACGCGGCGGCCATCGAGGCAGCCTACGGCGGCGCGCACGGCGCGTTGAGCGCACCGCTCGCCGGGCAGCTCTTCATCGAGATGAGCACGGTGCGGCCAGTCACGCCGATCGCCCTGGCCGAGCGTGTGCGCGCGGCCGGCGCGGCGATGATCGAGTGCCCCGTCGGCGGCACCGTCGGCCCGGCGCGCGACGGCAAGCTGCTCGGCCTGGTGGGCGGCGAGGCGGCCGATGTCGAGCGGGCGCGGCCGCTGCTGACGCAGATGTGCCGGCGCGTCGAGCACGTCGGCGCGGTGGGCGCCGGCGCCAGCATGAAGCTGGCGATCAACCTGCCGCTGCTGGTCTACTGGCAGGCGCTCGGCGAGGCGCTTGCGCTCGCGGCGCCGGCCGGCCTCGACCCGGCGCGGCTGATCGACATCCTGGCCGACACCTCGGGCGCGCCGGCGCTGATGAAGCTGCGCGGCGGCGCGGTGGCGCAAACCCTGGCCGGTGCCGACCTCGGCCCGGCCCACTTCGACATCGACTCGATCCGCAAGGACCTGCGCACGATGCTCGAAGAGGGCCGTGCCCTCGGCCGCGATCTGCCCGCAGCGACGGCGGCGCTCGGCTCGTTCGACGCCGCCGCGTCGCAGGGCCTGGGCGGCCGGGACGGCGCCGAGCTGGCCGCCTGGTGGCTGCGCCAACCCGGCACCCGTTGATGCAGTTCACGCTGAACGGCGTGCCGGTGCAGGCCGAGGGCCCGGCAAAGGCGCCGCTGCTCTACCTGCTGCGCGAGCGTTGCGATGCCCGCGGCGTTCGCTTCGGCTGCGGCGCGGGGCAGTGCGGCGCCTGCACGGTGCTGATGGACGGCACCGCCGAGCCGTCGTGCCTGCTCACCAACGGCACTGCCGAAGGGCGCCGCATCGAAACTGTCGAAGGGCTCGCCGCCGACCCGGTCGGCGCCGTCGTGCTGGAGGCGTTCCTCCACGAGCAGGCGGCGCAATGCGGCTACTGCATCAACGGCATCCTGATGTCGCTGACCGGCCTGCTGAGACGCGACGCGACACCGAGCGCCGCGGCGCTCGAGCAGTGCCTGGGCCGCCACCTGTGCCGCTGCGGCAGCCACCTTCGCATCGTGCGTGCGGCGCATCGCGCGATCGAGCGCCTGGCGGCGCATGAGTGACGCGCTGGCCGCTGCGGTGGGCGACGCGGTGAGCGACGCGGCGGGCGCCCCGGCGAGCGCTGCGCCGAGCGCGGCGCCGCTGCCGGCCAGCATCGTTGCCCACCCGCGGCTGGGCGACTGGCTCCGCGTTCGAGACGACGGTGGCTTCGACGTGCTGAGCGGCAAGGTCGAGCTCGGGCAGGGCATCTCGGCAGCGCTGATCAAGATCGCCTGCACCGTCCTCGGTGTCGAGCCCGATCAAGTGCGGCTGATCGCCGGCGACACCGGGCTCTGCCCCGACGAGGGCTACACCGCCGGCAGCCAGTCGATCGAGGTCGGTGGCGCGGCGCTGCGCCATGCGTGCGCTGCACTGCGGCGCCTCGGGGCCCGGGCTGCGGCCGAGCGGCTCGGTGCATCGGCCGGCGGCCTGCGGGTCGGCCGCGGCTGCTTCACGGCGGCCGGCAATGCGCAGGGCGTGAGCTATCGCGAGCTGGCGCCCGAAGGCGATTGGCCGAACCATCGTCTCGATGCCGCGCCAGCGTCGGCTGCCGCGACCACGAACGGCGTCGACGCCGCGGTGGCCGCGCACGACGACGCCGTCTTCGTGCGCGCCGATCTGCTCGCCAAGCTCGGCGGCGGCGGCTTCGTCCAGGACCTCGTGCTCGACGGCATGCTGCACGCGCGCGTCATCCGCGGGCCGCATCCGGCCAGCCGGCCGCGCACGGTCGATGCCGGCGCGCTGCGCGCGCTCGACGGCGTGCAGGCGCTCGTGCACCGGGGCGACTTCCTCGCCCTGGTCGGGCCCGACGAATCCCGCCTGGTGGCCGCCGCCGCCACGGCGCGCCGGTCGATCGTCTGGGAGCTGCCGGCGTTGCCGCCGTGCGGCGACATCGAGGCGCTCCTGACGAGCCTGCCGGCGACCACCCACGTGGCCTTCGCTTCGGGGCACGCCGCGCCGGCCGATGGCGAGCGAAGGCTGCGCCGGCGCTACTCGCGGCCCTACATCGCCCATGCCGCGATCGGCACCTCGTGCGCCGTGGCGGCACCTCGCTCGGCCACGGCCGCCGACCCGAGCCGCGTGACGGTGTGGTCGCACACGCAGGGCAGCTTCAAGCTGCGCGAGCAGATCGCCGCCGCCCTCGGCCTGCAGCCGGCCGAGGTGCGCGTGATCCACTGCGCCGGCTCCGGCTGCTACGGCCACAACGGCGCCGACGACGTCGCCTTCGACGCGGCCTTTCTCGCACTCGCGTCGAACGCGCCGGTGCGGGTGCAGTGGGCCCGTGTCGACGAGATGACGGTCGCGCCGATGGGTGCCGCGAGCCTGGTCGAGCTCGAGGCGACGCTCGACGAGCACGGCAGCATCACGAGCTGGCAGGCGCAGGTGTGGAGCCAGAGCCACCTCGCGCGGCCCGGCGCCGGCACCGGCGTTCAACTGCTCGGGGCCTGGAATCTGGCGCCGGCCGGGCCCCGGCCGGCGCCGGTCGACGTGCCGCTGCCCAACGGCGGCGGCCTGCGCAACGCGATCCCTTACTACGCGCTTCCGGCCGTCGAGGTGCGCCACCACTTCATCGGCGCGGGGCCGATCCGCACCTCGGCCTTGCGTTCGCTCGGCGCGCACGCCAACGTGTTCGCGATCGAGTCGTTCATGGACGAGCTTGCCGATGCGGCGGGGCTCGACCCGCTGGCGTTCCGGCTGCGCCACCTCGCCGACGATCGTGCCCGCCACGTGTGCGAGACCGTGGCCCGGCTGGCGCATTGGGCCGGGCGCCCCGCCGGTGGCGAAGGGCAGGGCTTCGGCTTCGGCTTCTCGCGCTACAAGAACCGCGCCGGCTATCTGGCGGTGGTGGTCGAGGTGGCCGTCGACGAGGCGGTGCGGGTCCGCCGGGTCTGGGCGGTGGCCGACGCCGGCTGCATCGTCCACCGCGACGGCCTGCTGAACCAGATCGAGGGCGGCATCCTGCAGGCGCTGAGCTGGTCGCTGAAAGAGGCCGTGCGCTGGGGCCCCGAAGGCGTGCTGTCGTCGACCTGGGACGACTACCCGATCCTCGGGTTCGCCGAGTTGCCCGAGGTGATCGTCGAACTGGTCGACCGCCCGGATCAGCCCGGCCTGGGCGCCGGCGAGCTCGCGCCGGGGCCGGTGGCCGGCGCGCTCGCCAACGCGGTCGCGCACGCGCTCGGGCTGCGCGCCCGGCACCTGCCGTTCACACCCGAGCGGCTGCTCGCATCGATCGACGCCACCGGCGACGAAGCCCGGCCGCCCGCCTGATCACATTCGAAGGAACATCCATGCACGCACGCATCGGCGCTCACGACATGCACTACCAGATCGATGGCGACGGTCCGTGGCTCACGCTCTCGCACCCGCTCGCCGTGGGCAGTGCGATCTGGGAGCCGCAGCTGGCCGCGCTGACGCCTCACTTCCGGGTGCTGCGCATCGACACCCGTGGCCACGGCGGCTCGAGCGCGCCGGCCGGCCTCTGCACGATGGAAGATCTCGCCGACGATGTGCGCGGCCTCTTCGGCGAACTCGGCATCGAGCACAGTCACTGGCTCGGCCTGTCGATGGGCGGCATGATCGGCCAGGCCTTCGCGCTCGAGTACCCCGGCGTGCTGACGCGGCTGGTGCTGGCCGACGCCACCGCCCGCGCCGCCCCGAACGCCGCGGCGATGTGGGGCGAGCGCATCGCGCTGGCGCGTGCCGAAGGCATGCACGGCCTCGTCGACATGACGCTCTCGCGCTGGTTCACCGAGCCGTACCGCGCCGCCCAGCCGGCGCTGATGGCGCGGGTGGCGGCGCTGATCGAATCGACCTCGGTCGAGGGCTACTGCGCCTGCTGCGCCGCTGTGGCCGCGATCGACGTGCTCGCCCGCCTGCCCGAGATCGACGTGCCGGCGCTCGTCATCGTCGGCGAGCAGGACCAGGCCACGCCGCCGCAGATGTCGCGCGACATGCACGCTGCCCTGGCCGGCTCCGAGCTGCGGGTGTTGGCGAGCGCGGCGCACCTGAGCAGCATCGAGCAGGCCGACGCGTTCAACGCGGCGGTGCTCGAGTTCCTTCTGCGCGCCGACGCGCCGCGCTGACACTCGCGCTTTTTGAATCCGCACGCCGCCGCTCCTTCCCCCCACCAGCACGAAAGCCCGCCATGACCCAGATCACCCTGACCCAGGCCGACGCCATCGCCGACCGCGCCCTCGCTCGCGGGCGCGAATCGAAATTTCAGCCCTTGACGATCGCCGTGCTCGATGCCGGCGGCCACCTCAAGGTGCTCAAGCGCGCCGACGATTCGAGCCTGCTGCGCCCCGAGATCGCCACCGGCAAGGCCTGGGGCGCGCTCGGCATGGGCTTGGGCGGCCGCGAGCTGGCGCGCAGGGCCGACAAGGTGCCGGCCTTCTTCACGGCGCTGAACGCGATGTCGGGCGGGCGCATGGTGCCGGTGGCCGGCGGTGCGCTGATCCGAGACGCGAACGGCGTCATCCTCGGCGCCATCGGCATCAGCGGCGACACCTCCGACAACGACGAGATCTGCCTCATCGACGGCGTCGAGTCGCAGGGCCTCGTCGCCGACACCGGCGACCAGCGCGCCGCCACGGCGTGATGCAGCAGGCGCAGGCAGCCGGATCGGCCGCGGCGCCGGCCGCGCCCTCGGGCGAGGCGCGGCCTGCGCCCTCGGGCGAGGCGCGGCCGGGGCCCTCGGGCGAGGCGCGGCCGGGGCCCTCGGGCGAGGCGCGGCCGGGGCCCTCGGGCGAGGCGCGGCCGGGGCCCTCGGGCGAGGCGCGGCCGGGGCCCTCG
>CAXSEJ010000040.1:0-14226 GCA_964236395.1 uncultured Rhizobacter sp. | reverse complement strand
CTGGATGGAGGAGCTCTACCGGCGCGTCTCCGAGCGGCAGACGATGGGCAGCGTCGTGCAGGAGCTGCGCGCTTCGCTGAGCGAGGTCGAGAAGGCGATCGACCGGTTCTTCCGCGATCCCGACGACCACGTCGGCCTCGTCGACGTGCCGCCCAGACTGGCCTCGATGCGCGGCGTGCTTTCGGTGCTCGGCATGGAGCCGGCCTCGCAGGCGCTGCTGCGCATGAAGGCCGAGATCGAGGGCCTCGTCTCGACCGAGATCGACATCACCCGGATCAAGGCTGCCGGCGTCTTCGATCGCCTGGCCGGCAATCTGTCGGCACTCGGCTTTCTGATCGACATGCTGAGCGTGCAGCCGCAGATGGCCAAGTCGCTCTTCGTCTACGACACGGAAAGCGGCACGCTGGCCCCGGTGATGGGCCGCAGCCCGGCGCCGAGCCCCGCCGGCAACGCAGTTCCGGTCGAGCCGCGCCTCATCGAGCAGGCGCAGATGCTCGCCTTCAGCTCGGTGCGCGAAGACGTGCCCCTGCTCGACGTCAGCCGCGACCTCGAGCGCCTCTCCCACGAGGCGCAGGCCGCCGATCAGCCGGCGCTCGCCGCCGCGGTGCTGAAGGCCCAGGAAGCGATCGACAAGGCCAACGACGACCCGACCACCATCGCCAGCGCGCGCGGCGAGCTTTCCGAAGCGCTCGTCGACTTCGTCGCCACCGCCACCGAGCCGAGCGGGCTCGGCCCGGTCAGCGAGCCGGTGCCCCTGCAGCCGATCAAGTCGATCTCGCTCGTCAGCGACCTCGAGCACGACGACGAGATGCGCGATGTCTTCCTGGAGGAAGCGCGCGAGGTCGTCGAGACGGCCCGCGCCGCCTGCCTCGACCTGCAGAAGTCGCCCGACGATCTCGGTCTGCTCACCACCGTGCGGCGGGCCTTTCACACCTTGAAGGGCAGCTCGCGCATGGTCGGGCTGAAGGCCTTCGGCGAGGCGGCCTGGGCCTGCGAGCAGGTCTACAACACGCAGCTCGCCGAGCAGCACACGGCCGAGCCGGCGCTCATCGAGTTTTCCACCTGGTCGCTCGACCACCTCGCCGGCTGGGTCGACGACGTGGCGGCGCATGCCGACGGCGAGCGCAGCGAAGGCGAGATCCGGACCGCGGCCGATCGCCTGAACCGCCGCCTGCGCAGCGGCGAGGCGTCTTCCGACATCGCGCTGCCGATGGGCTTGCCGGCCGACCTGCCGAGCCGGAGCGACCTCGACCTCGGCCTGCCGGTGGCGCGGAGCGCGGCGGCCGCGCCCGAGCCCGCGCCAGCGGCCGTTGCCGGAGCCGAGCCGGTGACGGTGCCGGTGACGGTGCCGGTTCCGGTTCCGGTTCTGGAAGACGTCTCCTTCGAGCTCGACCTGTCGGGCGTCGACGCGCCGATGGACTTCGGCACCCTGAGCCCGGAGGTGACGCAGGCGCTGCCCGTGGCCGATGCTTCGGCGATGTTCGACCGCTTCGACGACGCCCGTGACGACGCGACCCGGACCACGCTGTCCGGCGAACCCTTCTTCGCAGCCACCGCGCCGGCGGAGATCGATCTCGACCTGGGTTTCGCCGCCGAGCCAGCGCCGATGATCCAGAGCCTGGCGCCGAGCTCCCCCGACCGGGCGCTCGAGGAAGCGATGCCCGGCCTGGTGCTCGACCTGTCGACCGGAGAGGCTTTGCCTTCCCTGCGCCGTGGCGACGTCGACTTCGACGTCGACTTCGAAGTCGGTGCCGGCCCGGTGGCGGCCGAGGCGGGCACGGCCGACGAACACGTCAAGATCGTCGGGCCGCTGCGCATCGGCATTCCGCTCTTCAACATCTACCTGAACGAGGCCGACGAGCTCTCGCGCCGGCTCATGACCGAGATCGCCGAATGGGCGATGGAGCTGCACCGGCCGATCGGTGAAGTGCCGGTCGCGCTCGCCCATTCGCTGGCGGGCAGCTCGGCCACGGTCGGCTTCGCCGACCTCTCCCACCTGGCCCGCTCGCTCGAGCACGCGCTCGCGCGCTCGCAGGTCATCGGTCATGGCACCGACGACGAAGCCCGCCTGTTCATCAACGCGGCCGAAGAGATCCGCCGCCTGCTGCACCAGTTCGCTGCCGGCTTCCTGAAGGAGCCGCTGCCGGAGCTCTTGACGCGCCTGGCTCAACACGAGATCAGCTCGGCGTTGCGGCTGGAGGCGGTCACGGCGGCATCGGAACTCGCCGAAGGTGCCCCGACGCAATCGCCTGCCGAGCCGGAGTCGGTGGACTCGCTGCTGAGCCTGGAAGGCCTGGACGATCCGGCCGACTCCGCACCCGTGGCGTTGGCGTTGGCGACGGCACCGCTGCCCGAGCCGGAGGTCGCCGAGGTCATCGAGATGCCGCCGGCACCGCCCGAGCCGGTGCTCGAGGCAGCGCCGGAGCCCGAACCGGAATTGCAAGCGCAGCCGGAGCCGGAGCCGGAGCCGGAGGCAGAACCCGAAGCCGAACGCGACTCCGAAGCCGAACCCGAACCCGAAGCCGAAGCCGAAGCCGAAGCCGAACGCGACTCCGAACGCGACTCCGAAGCGTCTTCCTTCGGCGCCCTGGGCCCGTTCAACGCGCTCGGCGTGGCCGCGCTCAAACCTCTCGGCGCTGCACCCGTGGAGGTCGCCCGGCCGAGCGGCGCGCGCGCCTCGACGCTCGTCGATGGCGACGACGAGTTCGATGCCGTCGATGCCATCGATCTCGAGCTGTTCCCGATCTTCGAAGAAGAGGCGCAGGAGCTCTTGCCCAAGCTCGACAGCCAGCTGCGGGACTGGGCGCTCGCACCGGAGGTCGCAGCGCATGCCGCCGCCTGCATGCGCACGCTGCATACGCTCAAGGGCGGCGCCCGCCTCGCCGGCGCCATGCGCCTGGGCGAGATGTCGCACCGGCTGGAGACCCGGATCGAGCGCCTGACGGCCGTCGACGCGAGCGCCAGCCGCAGCGACGTCGAGGCGCTGCAGGCGCGAGCCGATTCGATGGCGCAGGCCTTCGAGGCGCTGCACAACCGCGACGCCCAGGCCTACGCCGACGCGGTCGCCGCCTCGACGAATCAGGCGCCTGCCGCATCGGCCGCGCCTGTCGCCGAAGTCACCCCGGCCGCGGTTGCCGCCGACGCGATCGGCGCGTCCGTGCCGGCGGCGGCAGGGCAAGCCCCGGCGCCTGCCCCGCCGCGCCCGCGCCCGGTGAAGGTGCCGGCGCTCGAGGCCAAGGGCCCTCCGTCGGCCGAAATGCAGGCCATCGACTGGTCCCGCTTCAAGCAGCCGGATGCCGCCTTGCTCAAGCCGGCGGAGCGGGTGCAGGCGATCAGCCAGTCGGCGGTGCGGGTGCGCGCGCCCTTGCTCGACCGGCTCGTCAACCAGGCCGGCGAGGTCAGCATCACGCGCTCGCGCATCGAGTCGGGCGTCGGCGCGATCAAGGGATCGCTCGCCGACCTGACCGAGAACCTGGAGCGCCTGCGCGGCCAGCTGCGCGACATCGAGCTGCAGGGTGAAGTGCAGATGAGCTCGCGGCTGGAGGCCGCGAAGGCCGCGTCGCAGGCCTTCGATCCGCTCGAGTTCGACCGTTTCACGCGCTTCCAGGAGCTGACGCGGATGATGGCCGAGTCGGTCAACGACGTGGCCACCGTGCAGCGCACGCTGCAGCGCTCGCTCGAGATCACCGAGGACGAGCTCGTCGCCCAGGCGCGCCTCACCCGCGACCTGCAGGACGACCTGCTGCGCACCCGCATGGTCGAGTTCGAGGGCCTCTCCGACCGGCTGTACCGCGTCGTGCGCCTCACCGCGAAAGAGCTCGGCAAGCAGGTCCGCCTCGACATCGTCGGCGGCGGCGTCGAGGTCGACCGCGGCGTGCTCGACCGCATGACGGGCGCCTTCGAGCACCTGCTTCGCAACTGCGTCAGCCATGGCATCGAAGCCCCGGCGACCCGAAGCGCGGCCGGAAAGGACCCGACCGGCAGCATCGTCGTCGCCCTGACGCACGAGGGCAACGAGGTCGGCGTCGAGTTCCGCGACGACGGGGCCGGGCTCGACCTGGCGAAGATCCGTGCCAAGGCCGGCGCCATGAAGCTCATCGACCCCGCCACGCCGCACGACGACAACGAGCTCGCCAACCTCATCTTCACCGCCGGCTTCTCGACGGCCGACACGGTGACCGAGCTGTCGGGGCGAGGCGTCGGCATGGACGTCGTGCGCGCCGAGGTGGTCGCCATGGGCGGCCGCATCGAGACGGCGACGGCGGCAGGCGAGGGCACCTCGTTCAAGCTGATCCTGCCGCTCACGACGGCGGTCACGCAGGTGGTGATGCTCCGTTGCGGCACGAACACCGTCGCCGTGCCGTCGACCCTGGTCGAGTTGGTGCGCCGCGCCAGGCCGGAAGACGTCGACGCGGCCTACCTCAGCGGCAGCTACGACCTCGGCGACGGCGCCGTGCCGTTCTTCTGGCTCGGCGCCTTGCTGCAGCAAGGCGTTGGCACGGCCGAGACGGCGAGCCGGATGCGCACCGTGGTGATCGTGCGCAGCGCGCAGCAGCGCATCGCACTGCACGTCGACGAAGTGCTCGGCAACCAGGAAGTCGTGGTCAAGAACCTGGGGCCGCAGCTGTCGCGCCTGCCCGGCCTGGCCGGCATGACGCTGCTCGCCTCGGGTGCCGTGGCGCTGATCTACAACCCGGTCGCCCTGGCCACGCTGTACGGCGAAGCGGTTCGCACCGCGGCGCAGGCCGCCGCGCGCGCCAGTGACGCCGGCGCGCCGATGCAGCCGGGCCCCGTCGAAGACCAGGTGCCGGTCGCACCGCTGGTGCTCGTCGTCGACGACTCGCTCACGGTGCGCCGCGTCACCCAGCGCCTGCTTGTGCGCGAGGGCTACCGCGTCACCCTGGCCAAGGACGGCCTCGACGCGCTCGAGCGGCTGGCCGAGGAAGTGCCGGGCATCGTGCTTTCCGACATCGAGATGCCGCGCATGGACGGCTTCGACCTGGTGCGCAACATCCGCGCCGACGCGCGCCTGCGCGAACTGCCGGTGATCATGATCACCTCGCGCATCGCCGAGAAGCACCGGGAGCACGCCGCCCGGCTCGGCGTCGACCACTACCTCGGCAAGCCCTACTCGGAAGAGGACCTGCTGGCGCTGATCGGCCGCTACACCGCCGCGGCTACGAGCGTGGCGGCCTGACGGCGCCGTAGCGCGCGAGCGTCTTCTCGCGCGCCTCGGCGTGGTCCACGATCGGTCGCGGGTAGTCGCGGCCGAGCTCGACCCCGCCGGCCTCGAGCTCGATCGGCCCGGCCTCCCAGGGCGCGTGGATGAGGTCGTCGCTGAGGCCGGCGAGGGCCGGCACATAGCGTCGGATGAACTTGCCTTCCGGGTCGAACTTGCGGCTCTGCGTCACCGGGTTGAAGATGCGGAACCAGGGCTGCGCGTCGCAGCCGGTCGAGGCGATCCATTGCCAGCCGCCGTTGTTCGAGGCCAGGTCGTAGTCGATCAGGTGCTCGGCGAAGTACGCCTCGCCGCGGCGCCAGTCGAGGCCGAGGTCTTTGACCAAGAAGGCGCTCGAGACCATGCGCAGCCGGTTGTGCATCCAGCCGGTCTGGTTGATCTGCGCCATGGCCGCATCGACGAGCGGGTAGCCGGTGCGGCCTTCGCACCAGGCGGCGAAGGCCGCGTCGGCATCGCGGCCGTGCTCGAAGCGCAGCTTGTCGAATTCGGGCTTGCAGCTCCCACCCACGACGTGCGGCTGATGGTGCAGCAGCTGATGGTAGAAGTCGCGCCAGATCAGCTCCGAGAGCCACACCTCGGCGCCACGGCGGCCGCGTGCGCCCTCGGCCGTGCGCTCGTGCGCCAGCCGGGCCAGACGGCGCACGGAGATCGTGCCGAAGCGCAGGTGCACGCTCAAGTAACTTTGCCCCTTCACCGCCGGGAACTCGCGCGCCGTGTCGTAGTGGTCGATGCGCTGGAGAAAATCGGCCAGCCGCTCCTCGGCCGCCGCCGGGCTGCCGTGCACCTTGAGCTCGTCGAGGTTGGTCTTGACTAAGCCGAGCCGGTCGAGGTTCAGCAGGCCGTGACCGACGTCGGCCTGCACGGGCGCCAGTGCCGCGGCGTGGCGCTCGACCGGGTAGGAGGAGAGGAAGAAGTCGTCGACCCGGTTCAGCCACGCCGTCTTGTACGGCGTGAACATGCTGTACGGCTTGCCGCTGCCGGCCAGCACCTCGCTGCGTTCGAAGATCACGTGGTCCTTCGACGTGTGCAGGGCGACGCCGCGGTCGGCGAGGGCGCCGCGCACGCGGGCGTCGCGGGCCAGCGCGTAGGGGTCGTCGTCGTGGCTGGCGTAGACCGCCTGCACGTGGAGCCGGGCGGCGAGCTGCACGATCTCCTCGACCGGCTGGCCGTGGCACACCAGCAGGCGCACGCCGGCCACGCCGTTCGCCCGGCCGAGCCCGGCCAGCGCCGCGTCGAGCGCCTCCGTGCACTGGACGATGAACTCGACCCGGCGGTCGGCACGCGGCAGCGGGTCGAGGATCGCCCGGTCGAAGACGAAGGCGCACCACACCTGCCGCGCCGAGCGGAGGGCGTGGTACAGGGCGGCGTTGTCGGCGGTGCGCAGGTCGCGCCGGAACCAGACGAGCGCGCTGTCGAGGGCTTTCTCCATGAGTGCCGAGTGTGCCCAATGACCGGTGGCGCCGCCGGTGGCGGGGCGAGCGGAATAAAATGCGCGTCATGGCGCCCGTTCCGATCAACCTGACGAATCAGTTCCTGATCGCCATGCCCGGCATGGGCGACGGCACGTTCGCCGGCACGGTCGTCTACATGTGCGAGCACACGGAGAAGGGCGCGCTCGGGCTGGTGATCAACAAGCCGATCGACATCACCCTGAAGAACCTGTTCGAGAAGGTGGAGCTTTCGCTCGACCGCGAGGACTACGCCGGGCAGCCGGTCTACTTCGGCGGGCCGGTGCAGACCGAGCGCGGCTTCGTGCTGCACGAGCCGCTCGGCGGCGACGGCGGCGACGGGGCGCCCTACAACTCGTCGCTGAAGGTCGAGGGCGGGCTGGCCATGACCACCAGCAAGGACGTGCTCGAGGCCATCGCCAGCGGCAGCGGCCCGAAGAAGGTGCTCATCACCCTCGGCTACAGCGGCTGGCAGGCCGGGCAGCTCGAGGAAGAGATGAGCCGCAACGGCTGGATCAACGTCGAGGCCGACCCCGGCATCATCTTCGACACGCCGGTCGGCGAGCGCTACGGCAAGGCGCTGTCGCTGCTCGGCATCGACCCCGGCATGCTCAGCGTCGACGCGGGGCACGCGTGAGCGTGGCGCCTGCCTCCGCCCGCCAGCCCCTTTCCTTTCTCGCCTTCGATTTCGGTGCCCGCCGCGTCGGCGTCGCGAGCGGCAATGCGCTCACCCGGAGCGCCACGCCGTTGACGACGGTGGCCGCCGAGGGCGAGGCCCGGCTCGAGGCCATCGCCAGGCTCATCGACGAGTGGCGGCCGGCCGAGCTGGTCATCGGCGTGCCTTTCCATCCCGATGGCGCAGCGCACGCGAACACGAGCCGCGCCCGGCGATTCGGCCGCGAGCTGCGGGCGCGCTTCCAGCTGCCGGTGCACGAGGTCGACGAGCGCTACACGACGACCGCCGCCGCCGCCGCCGGCAGCCGCGACCTCGACGCCGCCGCCGCCGCCATCATCCTCGAGCAGCACCTCGCCGGGTTGCCGTGACCGCGCCCACGCTGCGACCGACCGACCTCGATGCCGAGGCCCTCTACGCCGGCCTCCTCGACGGCGTGCGGGCGCTGATGCAGCCCGGCGGCGTGCTGGTCGGCATCTGGTCGGGCGGCGCCTGGCTCGCCGAGCGGCTGCACCGCGATCTCGGCCTCGAGGGCGGGCCCGGCGTCGTCTCGAGCGCCCTGCACCGCGACGACTTCTCGCAGCGCGGCCTCTCCGGCGGCGCCGACCACACCAGGCTGCCGTTCGAGGTCGAGGGCCGGCACATCGTGCTCGTCGACGACGTGCTCTACACCGGGCGGACGATCCGCGCCGCCGTCAACGAGCTCTACGATTTCGGCCGGCCGGCGAGCGTCGCCCTCGCCGTGCTCGTCGACCGCGGCGGCCGCGAGCTGCCGATCGGAGCGGCGCTGGCGGTGGCCCGGACCGAGCTCGCCGCCGGCCAGCGCCTGTCGCTCGCCCGCGCCGACGACGGCCGCTTCAGCTTCCAGCTGCGCTGACCGTCGCGCCCGCCATGTTCGTGCGCCGCAACCCGCAGCTCAACCGCCACGACGAACTGATCCATCTCCTCTCGATCGAGGGCCTGCCGCAGGCGGTGCTGACGCACATCCTCGACACGGCGGGCACCTTCCTGAGCGTCAATGAGCGCGACGTGAAGAAGGTGCCGCTGCTGCGGGGCAAAAGCGTCTTCAACCTCTTCTTCGAGAACTCGACGCGCACGCGCACCACGTTCGAGATCGCGGCCAAGCGCCTGTCGGCCGACGTCATCAACCTCGACATCGCGCGCTCCTCCACGGCCAAGGGCGAGAGCCTGCTCGACACGATCGCCAACCTCTCGGCGATGCACGCCGACATGTTCGTCGTGCGCCATTCGGAAAGCGGCGCGCCCTACCTCATCGCGCAGCACTGCGCGCCGCACGTGCACGTGGTCAACGCCGGTGACGGGCGCCATTCGCACCCGACGCAGGGGCTGCTCGACATGTACACGATCCGCCACTACAAGAACGACTTTCGCCAGCTCACCGTGGCGATCGTCGGCGACATCGTCCATTCGCGCGTGGCCCGCTCTGACATCCACGCGCTGACCACGCTGGGCGCGCCGGAGATCCGCGCCGTCGGGCCGAAGACGCTGGTGCCGGGCGACCTCAAGGAAATGGGCGTGCGCGTTTGCCACAGTCTCGAAGAAGGCATTCGCGGCGCCGACGTGATCATCATGCTGCGGCTGCAGAACGAGCGCATGGGCGGCAGCCTGCTGCCGAGCGCCGGCGAGTACTTCAAGACCTTCGGCCTCACGCCCGAGAAGCTGGCGCTGGCCAAGCCCGACGCGATCGTCATGCACCCCGGGCCGATCAACCGCGGCGTCGAGATCGACTCTGCCGTGGTCGACGGCGTGCAGAGCGTGATCCTGCCGCAGGTCACCTTCGGCATCGCGGTGCGCATGGCGGTCATGTCGATCATCGCGGGGAATTCGGCGTGAAGGGCAGCGCATGAAGCTGCTCGTCGCCAATGCCCGCCTCGTCGACCCGGCGACCGGCCGCGACGAGCCCGGCGCCGTCGCCATGGCCGACGGCCACATCGTCTCCGGCCGCGACTTCACGCCGGACCGCACGATCGACGCCGGCGGCGCCGTTCTCGTGCCCGGCCTGGTCGACCTCGCGGCGCGGCTCGGCGAGCCCGGTCACGAGCATGCCGGCCTGCTCGAATCGGAGCTCGCGGCGGCCGTCGCCGGCGGCGTCACCAGCCTGGTCTGCCCGCCCGACACCGACCCAGTGCTCGACGAGCCGGGCCTGGTCGAGATGCTCAAGTTCCGCGCCCGCAGCCTGAACCTGGCGCGGCTCTACCCGCTCGGCGCGCTCACCTGCCGGCTCGAAGGCGAGGCGCTGACGGAGATGGCCGAGCTCACCGAGGCCGGCTGCGTCGGCTTCTCGCAGGCCGACGTGGCGGTCAAGGACACGCTGCTGCTGCACCGCGCCCTGCAGTACGCGTCGACCTTCGGCTACGCCGTCTGGCTGCGCCCGAACGACGCCTGGCTCGGCAACGGCGTCGCCGCCAGGGGCGCGCTCGCCACGCGCCTCGGCCTGACCGGCGTGCCGGTGCTCGCCGAAACCATCGCCCTGGCGACGATCTTCGAGCTGATGCGCGACACCGGCGCCCGCGTGCACCTGTGCCGGCTGAGCAGCGCCGCCGGCGTCGAGTGGGTGCGCCGGGCCAAGGCCGAGGGCTTGGCCGTGACCTGCGACGCGAGCATCCACCAGCTGCACCTGATCGACGTCGACATCGGCTACTTCGACGCGGCCATGCGCCTGGTGCCGCCGCTGCGCCAGTCGCGCGACCGCGACGCCATCCGCGCCGGCCTCGCCGACGGCACGATCGACGCTCTCGTCAGCGACCACACGCCGGTCGGCGAAGACGCCAAGCACCTGCCTTTCGCCGAGAGCCAGCCGGGCGCCACCGGCCTCGAGCTGCTGCTCGGTGCCGCGCTCAAGTGGGGCGAGGCGAGCCAGCTCGGCCTGGCGCGGACGCTGGCGACGGTGACGAGCCGCCCGGCGGCGGTGCTCGCCGCGTCGGCCCCGGCGATGGCGCCGCGTCTCTGCGGCCTGGCCGAAGGCGCGCCCGCCGACCTCTGCCTGTTCGCGCCCGAAGCGAGCTGGACCGTCGGGCCGGCGACGATCGCCAGCCGCAGTCGGCACACGCCTTTCGCCGGCTACGAGATGCCGGGGCGGGTGCGCTGCACCATCGTCGCCGGCCGCGTCGCGTTCGAGGCGATGGACGCGGTGGACGCGACGTCTCGAGTTCGGTGACGGCCTTAAGGCCTGGCCGCTGCTCGCCCGCCTGATCGACTCCGCCGGCACGCTCTACCCCGAGCGCGAGCGAAAGCGCGACGCGCTGCGCGTCGCTCACGCGATCTAACCGGCGCGACCCTGGTTGGCCACGGCCGCCGCCGCCTCGGCCACCGCCGCGGCGTCGCCGAGGTAGTAGCTCCGGATCGGCTTCAGCGCGTCGTCGAGCTCGTAGACGAGCGGAATGCCGTTCGGGATGTTGAGGCCGACGATGTCGGCGTCGGACACGCCGTCGAGGTACTTCACCAGCGCCCGCATGCTGTTGCCGTGGGCCGAGACGAGCAGGCGCTCGCCGCGTCGGATCGCGGGCGCCAGCTCGCCGTGCCAGAACGGCATGACGCGCGCCACGGTGTCCTTCAGGCACTCGGTGAGCGGCACCTCGCCGGCGGCCCGGGCGGCGTAACGCGGATCGCCACGCTCGCTGCGCGGGTCGTCGCCGGCGAGCGCGGGCGGCGGCACGTCGTAGCTGCGGCGCCACGTCAGCACCTGCGCCTCGCCGAACTTCGCCGCCGTCTCGGCCTTGTTGAGCCCCTGCAGCGCGCCGTAGTGGCGTTCGTTCAGGCGCCAGTCGTTGCGAACCGGCAGCCACGTGCGCTCCAGCTCGTCGAGCGCGTGCCAGAGCGTCCAGATGGCGCGGCGCAGCACCGAGGTCCAGGCCAGGTCGAACTCGTAGCCCTCGCTTTTGAGCAGGCGGCCGGCGGCACGCGCCTGCTCGACGCCCTTGGCGGTGAGCTCGACGTCGGTCCAGCCGGTGAACCGGTTGGCGAGGTTCCACGTCGATTCACCGTGGCGCATGAGAACAAGTTTGTGCATTTGAAGGGCGGAGCCGGGTAGAAGACATGCCCGCCCGCCGGGGCAACGGTCGGGGCGAGCTCGTCGCAAATTCTATAATTCGCCTTTCGCTCATTCCTCGCCCGGCGCTCCCGACACCCATGGTGGACTTCGTTCTGCAGAACTGGTATCTCTTCGCCACGGCGCTCATTTCCGGTGGCCTGCTGCTGTGGCCGACCTTGAAGGAAGGCGCTTCCGGCGCCCGCCTATCGGTCGCCGATGCGGTCACGCTGATCAATCGCGAGAAGGCGGTGCTCATCGACGTGAGCGACGCCGCGCAGTACGCCGCGGGTCACGCGGCGGGCGCCCGAAACATCCCGCTCGACTCGATCGAGACCTCGCGCGACCTGCCGAAGAACAAGGCGCTGCCGCTGGTGGTCGTGTGCCCCGCCGGTGCCCGCGGGCCTCATGCCGTCGCGGCGCTCAAGAAGCTCGGCTTCGCCAATGCGCAGGTGCTGGCCGGCGGGCTGGGCGCCTGGCGCGCCGCCAACCTGCCGGTCGAGAAGGCGGCCTGAGGTGAGCGCCCCGATCGTCAGGATGTACAGCACGGCCACGTGCCCTTTCTGCATTCGGGCCAAGGCGCTGCTGCGCCAGCGCGGCGTCGAAAGCATCGACGAGATCCGCATCGACGAGCGGCCCGCCGAGCGCGAGACCATGATCCGGCTGACGCAGCGCTGGACCGTGCCGCAGATCTTCATCGGCGAGCTGCACGTCGGCGGCTGCGACGACCTCGTCGCGCTCGACCGTCGTGGCGGCCTCGAGCCGCTGCTCGCCGCCACACGGTAACTTCCACCCTTTTCCTTCCTCCAGGACCCTGGCCATGGCCGACGACACCACCGACAACGCACCGCAGTTCCAGATCCAGCGCATGTACCTGAAGGACCTGTCGCTCGAGCAGCCCAACTCGCCGCAGGTGCTGCTGGAGCAGGGCCAGCCGCAGGTCGAGATCAACCTCGCGCTCGGTGCCGCGGTCATCGGCGAGGCCATGTACGAAGTGACCGTCACGGCGACGGTCACGACCAAGATCAACGACAAGACGCTGTTCCTGGTCGAGGCCAAGCAGGGCGGCATCTTCGAGATCCGCAACGTGCCCGAAGCGCAGTTGCAGCAGATCCTCGGCATCGCCTGCCCGACCATCGTCTACCCGTACCTGCGCGCCATCGTGTCCGACGTGTGCACGCGTGCCGGCTTCCCGCCGGTCGTGCTGTCGGAAGTGAACTTTCAGGCCATGTACGAGGCGCAGTTGGCGCAACAGGCCCAACTTGCCGGCGGTGCGCAGCCCGCCGCCAATGGCGCTGGCGGAGCCGTCGGCACCAGTCTCGCCTGAGGCGCCCCGGCGCCCGGGCACGCGGTGAAGCTGAGCGTGCTCGGCGCCGGTGCCTGGGGCACGGCGCTGGCGGTGAACGCTGCCGCCCGGAACGATGTCCATCTTTGGGCGCGTGACGGTGCCCAGGCCGGGCAAATGGGGTCGACACGCAGCAACGAGCGCTATCTGCCGGGCGTCGTCTTGCCCGCGATGCTTCACGTCCACGCCGAATTCGACCGCGCGGTGCGGCACGCCGACGGCGGCCTGCTCGTCATCGCAACGCCGATGTCGGGCCTCGAGGAGATGCTCGGCCGCTTGCCCGCTGGGCTCGACGCCAGCGTGCTCTGGCTGTGCAAGGGCCTGCAGCAGTCGACGGGGCGCCTGGGCCACGAGATCGCGAGGACGGTGGCGCCGGGACAGCGCGCTGGCGTGCTTTCCGGTCCCAGCTTCGCGGCCGAAGTCGCCCGCTGCCAGCCCACGGCGCTCGTTGCCGCCAGCAGCGACGAGCGCGTCCGGGCCGACGCCGTCGGCGCCCTCCACGGTGCCGGCGTGCGCATCTACACCTCGACCGATCCGGTCGGCGTCGAGGTCGGCGGTGCGGTGAAGAACGTGCTCGCGATCGCCACCGGCATCGCCGACGGCATGGCGCTCGGCCTCAACGCGCGCGCCGCCTTGGTCACGCGTGGCCTGGCGGAGATGACCCGCCTCGGCGTCGCGCTCGGTGCGGAGGCGGCGACCTTCATGGGGCTGTCGGGCCTGGGCGACCTCGTGCTCACGACCACCGGCGACCTGTCGCGCAACCGCACGGTTGGCCTGCGCCTTGCCGCCGGGCAAGGGGTCGCCGCCATCCTCGCCGAGCTCGGCCATGTCGCCGAGGGCGTGGCCAGCGCGGCGGTGGTGGTCGAGCGGGCGCGCAGGATCGGCGTGGAGATGCCGATCGTCGAGGCCGTCGTGCGCGTCCTCGAGGGCGGGTTGAAGCCGGCGCAGGCGCTCGACCAGCTGATGCGGCGCGACGCACGCGCCGAGCGCAGCAGCGGCGATCAGGCGGTGCCGGCGTAGCCGTTCTGGCGCCAGGCCTCGAAGACCGCCACCGCCACCGCGTTGCTCAGGTTGAGGCTGCGCTGGCCGGGCCGCATCGGCAGGCGCAGCCGCTGAGCCGAAGCGAAGCCGTCGAGCACCTGCGCCGGCAAACCGCTGCCTTCGCTGCCGAAGACGAGCCAGTCGCCGGCCGCGAAGCCGGGTTCGCCGAAGTGGCGATTCGCGCTCGTCGTGAAGGCGAAGCAGCGGTTCGCGGCCGGCGCCGCAGTCGCCAGGAACGCGGGCCACGACGCATGCCGGGCGACGTCGACGTACTCGCGGTAGTCGAGCCCGGCACGGCGCAGCAGCGGGTCGGTCATGGCGAAGCCGAGCGGCTCGACCAGGTGCAGCCGGCAGCCGGTATTGGCCGCCAGCCGGATCACGTTGCCGGTATTGGGCGGGATCTCGGGGGCGACCAGGACGATGTTGAACATG
>CAXSEJ010000039.1:0-14989 GCA_964236395.1 uncultured Rhizobacter sp. | reverse complement strand
CGGTGTGGCCTGTGTAGTCTGCCTGGTGCGTGTGGGTTGTGCGGGGCTCGAACCCACGACCTACGGATTAAAAGTCCGCTGCTCTACCAACTGAGCTAACAACCCGTCGAGCCCACGATTATAAAGGGCGGGGGGTCCGCTCCGGAGCCCGGTGCAGCGCCGCAAATTCTATCGCGCGAGCGGCGGCGACGAGGCCGAAGGTCGCCGTGACGGTCACGCTCGAGCCGTAGCCATGGCAGTTGAGGCTGCCGTCCCCGGGCACCGACGATCCCTCCGCGGCCACCGGCTCGGCGACGGGCTCACGAGAGAACACGCACTGCACGCCGATCGTGCCCTCCCGCCGCGCACCGTGGAACTTGCGCAGGCGCTGCCGCAGCGACGCGAGCACCGGGTCGTGCGTGACCTCGGCCAGGTCGCCGACCTCGACGCGCTCCGGTGCACGCTTGCCGCCGGCGGCGCCCACGGTCACGAGCGCGACGCCTGACGACATCGCCCAGGCCGCCACCACCGCCTTGGCGCGCACGTTGTCGCACGCGTCGATCACGGCATCGATCACGGCATCGGCCGCGCGGGCGAGCAGGCCGGGCCAGTTGTCGGCATCGACGAATTCCTCGACGCCCGTCACGTCGCACGCCGGGTGGATGTCGGCGATGCGCGCTCGCAATGCCTTCACCTTGGCCATGCCGAGGGTGCTCCCGGTGGCTTGCACCTGACGATTGACGTTGGACTCGGAGACGTGATCGAGGTCGATGAGCGTCAGCGCCGCGACGCCGCTGCGGGCGAGCGCCTCGGCCGCCCAGGAACCGACGCCGCCGACGCCGATGACGACGACATGCGCGGCGCGAATGCGCGCATAGGCCACGTCACCGTACAAGCGGCGCAAGCCGCCGAAGCGCCGCTCGAGGTCGGCCTCGCCGTCGGCCTCGCCGTCGGCCTCGGGGTCGGCATCGACATCCGAATCGGCCTCGCCGGCACCGCTCATTTGAGCGTCGCGAGCCGCTCCTTACCTGCTTGCGCCGCCTCGGATCGCGGGTAGGTTTTCATCAGCTCGTCGATCGAGCGCCGGGCCGCCTTGGTGTCCTTCAGCTCCGCCTGGCAGTTGGCGATGGCGAGCAGCGCCTCGGGTGCGCGCGGGCTCTCCGGCGCCACGGTCACGAGGCTGCGAAAGGTCGAGATCGCTTCCTTGTAGTCGCGCTTGCCGTACAGGGCGTTGCCTTGCCAGAACAATGCCGACTCGCGGTAGCCGCTGGTCGGGAAACGCTTGAGCAGGCCGCCGAAGCCGCCGGCCGAGCGCTCGAACTCACCCTTGCGGAAGCCGGCGAGCGCGTCGTCGTAGAGGCGCTTTTCTTCCGGGTCGACGCTGAACTCCCTGGCGTCGACCGTCACCTTCTGCGGCTCGACCTTGCGGATGCGTTCATCGACGCCCTGCACGATGTCGGTCTGCTTGCGCTGCACCTCGGCGACTTCGCGCGTGAGCTGCTCCATCTGGCCGCGCAGGCGCGCGTTGTCGGCGCGCTGCGCTTCGATCGAGCCGTTGAGGTCGAGCAGGCTGCGCTTGAGCTGATCGATCTGCGCCGACATCTGCGTCATCTGCTCGGTCTGGCGGACGCGCGCCTGCTCGTTGCTCTGCTCGAGCCGCTGGCGCAGCTCGAGGATGGCTCGCCGCGCCTCGTCGTCGTCGAAGATGCCGGCCCCGGCGGGCAGCGCCGTCGCGGCGAGCGCTGCACAGACGCAGACGGCGGCGAAGGCGCGCTTGCTCACCACGCTTTTGCTAGCGGCGGGCTTTTTCAACGGTTCGCCAGCTCGGCGCGACGGTTCTTGGCATACGCCGATTCGTCGGAGCCCTGCACCGCCGGCCGCTCCTTGCCGAAGCTCACCGGCTCCAGCTGGGCCGAGTCGGCGCCGAGCAGCGTCAGCGACTTGACCACCGATTCGGCCCGGCGCTGGCCGAGCGCGAGGTTGTATTCGCTGCTGCCGCGATCGTCGGTGTGGCCCTCGACGGCGACCTTGCGCTTGCGGTCGGTGCTGAGCGCCTTCGCGTTGACTTCGATCACCGGCTTGAATTCGTCTTTCACGACATAGCTGTCGTAGTCGAAGTAGACGACACGCGGCAGGTTCGACATGGCGTTGCTGCTGCTGCCGGCGACGTCGACCGGGGCGACGCGGGTCTGCGAGCTGTTCGTGCCACTGCCGGCCCCGCCGCCGCTGCCGGCGACGACGGCGCCGCCGGTGCGTGACTCGACCGGCGCTTCATCGAGCTTGACGCTCGAGCAGGCCGCCAGCGAGGCGGCGGCAAGCACGGTGAGCAGGTGACGATGGAAGGTGATGTTCATGAGAGGTTCCTTTGCTGATGCGTGCATTGCACATGCGCTCGAAGACGGTGCGCCCGGACGCAGGCGCCTAGCGGCCGTAAGGGCCCCACACCGGCTCGCGCAGGTCGGCCGTCTGCGACGGCAGGCGAGCCTTGATCTTGCCATCCAGCGTGCTGGTCATCAACACGCTGCGGCCCTGCGCCTTGGTGGCATAGATGAGGAGGCGCCCGTTCGGCGCGAAGCTCGGGTGCTCGTCGTCGCTGGTGTCGGTGATGACCACCGGCTGGGCGCCGGGGCTGCCGAGGTCGAGCACCGAGATGCGGAAGACGTTGCCCGAGCGCGCCACGTAGGCGAGCGTGCGCCCGTCGGGGCTCAGCGTCGGGCTGATGTTGTAGCCGCCGCCGAAAGTGACGCGGTCGGCGTTGCCGCCGGCCGCCGCCATGCGGTAGATCTGCGGGCTGCCGCCGCGGTCGCTGGTGAAGTAGAGCCAGCGGCCGTCGGCGCTGAATTCGGCCTCGGTGTCGATCGCCGGGCTGGTGGCGAGGCGGCGCGGGCTCTCGCCGTTGCGGCCGATGAGGTAGAGCTGCGAGCCGCCGTCGCGCGAGAGGGTGACGGCGAGGTTCTGGCCGTCGGGCGACCACGCCGGCGCGCTGTTCGAGCCGCGGAAGTCGGCGACGGCGCGGCGCTCGCCCGAGGCCACGTTGTGCACGAAGACGACCGCCTTCTGGCGCTCGAACGACACGTAGGCCAGCTCTTTTCCGTTCGGCGACCAGGCCGGCGAGATGATCGGCTGGCCGCTGTTGAGCGCCACCTGGCCGTTCTCGCCGTCGGCATCGGCCACGCGCAGCGCGTAGCGCGGGCCGGCCTTGGTCACGTAGGCGATGCGGGTCGAGAACACGCCCTTTTCGCCGGTGAGCTTCTCGTAGATGAAGTCGGCGGTGCGGTGCGCGGCCAGGCGCATCTCGGCCGCGTCGACCGCGGCGCTCTGGCCGCCGAGCTCGCTGCCCCTGACCACGTCCCAGAGCTTGAAGCGCACGTCGAAGCGGCCATCGGCCAGGCGGGCGACCGAGCCGCCGACGAGCGCATCGGCGGCACGCGAACGCCACTCGGCGAAGGCCGGGGCGCTGGTCTCGTCGAGCGTCGCCGGGCCGTCGACGATGCGAAAGGCACCGCTGCGCTCGAGGTCGGCGCGGATGATGGCCGAGGGTGACACGCCGCCCTGGTCGTCGTTGCGAAAGCGCGGGATCGCGATCGGCAGCTGGGTGCCGCCGACGCCCGAGATCTCGACCCGGAACTGGGCCCAGCCGAGCGTCGGAACCAGGGCGCAAGAGGCGGCGAGGAGCTGGCGGCGTTGGATCATGAGAGAAGCGGACCCGAAAACGCGGGGTTGGTTCACTGCCGGCACCGATGGCATGGCAAGCGCGATGCGTGCGAAGACATCATCGCCGACGCGCCCGGTTCCAGTACCGGCGCAGCCTGTAGGTCAGCAAACGCGAGGCTCCGGTGAGCGCCTGCGGCGAGGCCATGCCATCGGCATCCATTCGGTAGAGCGGGGTTGCGTTCCAGCCGGCATTGTCGGCGCCGCCGATCCGGAAGATGAAGCGGTAGTGCCGCCTGGCGCAGGCCAGCGCAGCATCGTCGAACCGACCGAAGGGCAAGACGTAGCTGTCGACTTCGCGGCCCAGGCGCGCCGACAGCGTCGCCTTCGGCAGCACGATCTCGCGTTCGAGGTCGACTTGCGGCCGGTCCAGCCGCACATGGCTGTGGCCATGGGCGGCGACGGTCACGACCCCGCCCGCTGCCATCTCGGCCAGTTCCGACCATGTGCAGTGCCCGCCCTCCGACTCGAGTCGAGGGCTCCGGCTGGCGCAGGCGTGCAGGCGATCGCTCATCGGCGCCGCGACCTCTTCACGGATCGCCGCCACCGGCACCGCCAGCATGGCGCGCAGACCGTGCCTGCGCAGCAGCGGAAACACGCTGGCGTAGAAGTCGACGTAGGCGTCGTCGAAGCTGATGCAGACGTTGAGCCGCCGGCGGTCGAGTGGCTCGCCGGGCAGCACGCAGTGACATTCGCGCGCGATCAGGGCGAAGTGCGCATCGAGCATCTCGGCCGCATTGCCGAACGGCCCGTGGCTTGCGAAGTGGTACATCGGCACGAGCAGGGTCATGCCCGTGCGTTCGCCTCGAACAAGAAGATGTACTTCCAGAACGTTGTCTGCCCCTTGTAGACCGAAATGACGAAGCCCTCGTAGCCTTGCATGAAGCCGCGCTGGAACACGTAGCTCTTGGCGAAAGCCCAGAGCCCGCGCCGCAGGGCCAGGCCGGGACTGCTCGCCCTCCTGCCGGCGTACTGCCGCGCGAACAGGGCGCTGTAAGCGCGCATCTTGCGCAGGAAGTCGTCCACGGAATCGTAGGAGTAATGCCGGATGGAGCCCGTGAGCGTGCGTACCGTCAAGCCCGCCGTGTGCACCCTCTCGTGCACCTTGTCGATGCCGAAGTTCGTCATGCGACGGTTGAACAGGCGCTCGTGGTGGTCGGGGGACCAGCCGCACGAGAAGATCAGCCGGCCGTTGAAGTAGTTCTCGAACGGGACCCTGTAGACCGTGCCGGAATCCGCACGCAACGACCTCAGTTCCTCGGCCAGCTCCGCGCTGAGGACCTCGTCGCTATCGACCGACAGGATCCACTCGTTGCGGGCGAGGGAGACGGCGTGCCGGCGCGCTGCTCCGAAGCCCGGGAAGGGGCCATCGAGCAGGTGGACGGACACGTTGGCGCGGCCCGCCGCCATCGCGACCGTGTCGTCGGTCGATCCGGTGTCGAGAACGATGACCTCGTCGCACCACGCCAGCGAAGCGAGCACCTCGTCCAGGTGCCGCGCGCTGTTGAGGGTGAGGACGGTGGCGCTGACGGGTAACGGCGCGGCGGCGGCACCTGTTGCAGCTGACAGCATGGGGACGTTCGATTGTATGCAGCCGTATGCAGCCGTATGCAGCCGTATGCAGCCGCTCGAAGGGGGCCGCCGATAATCCGCCCTCATGCCCGAAGCGACCCTGCCGCTGCGCGCACGCGTCGCCCGCGTCGCCCCGTTCTTTCGCAACAGCCGGCGCGGCTTCGTGCTCGGCATCGTCGGCGCCGTCGTCGGCGCGGCCACCGAGCCCGCGATCCCGCTGCTGCTGCGCTGGCTCGTCGACAACGGTTTCCAGCTCGGCCGCGTGCCGCTCTGGGTCGTGCCGCTCGCGGTCGTCGGCCTCACCGTCATTCGCGGTGCCGCCGGCTTCGTCGCGCAGTACGGCATGTCGTGGGCGGCCAGCCGCGGCGTGCTCGAGCTGCGCAGTGCCATGTTCGCGCGACTGCTCGATGCGTCGCCGTCGCTGTTCGCCACCCATACCGCGAGCGAGCTCACCAACACCGTCACCTACGAAGTGCAGAGCGGCGCCAACCAGCTCGTCTACTCGCTGCAGAGCCTGGTGCGCGATTCGCTCGTGCTCGTGGCCATGCTCGGCGTGCTGCTCTACCTCAACTGGGAGCTGACCCTCGTCGTGGCGGTGCTCATCCCCGCCGTGGCGTGGGTGATGCGCCACTACAGCAGGCGGCTGCACCGCTACACGGTGCAGGGCCAGAAGGCGACCGACGAGCTCGCCTACGTGGTCGAGGAGAACGTCATGGCCTGGCGCAGCGTGCGCCTGTACGCCGCCGGTACGGCGCAGGCGGGGCGCTTCGGCGCCGTGAGCGAGCAGCTGCGGCGCACCTCGCAGAAGACGGTGGTCGCGGCCGCGACCATGACGCCGCTCACCCAGGTGCTGGCCTCGATCGCGCTCGCCGCCGTGATCGCCGCCGCCCTCTGGCAGAGCGGCCAGGACAAGACCACGGTGGGCAGCTTCGTCGCCTTCATCACCGCCCTGCTCCAGCTCATCGCGCCGATGAAGCACCTGGCCGAGATCTCGGCGCCGATCACGCGCGGCCTGGCCGCGGTGGACCGCGGCATTCGCCTCATCGAGGAGACGCAGGCCGAGCGCGGCGGCAGCTTCGACCCGGGCCGCGCGGTGGGCCGCATCGACATGGAGTCGGTGCGCGTCGCCTACCGCAGCGACCATGCGCCGGCGCTCGACGGCGTGACGCTGCACATCGCGCCCGGCGAGACGGTGGCGCTCGTCGGCCCTTCCGGCGCCGGCAAGACCACCGTCGTCAACCTGCTGCCGCGGTTCATCGACGCCAGCGCCGGTCGGGTGCTGCTCGACGGCGTGGCCCTCGCCGACTGGAACGTCGAGGCGCTGCGGCGCCAGTTCGCGCTCGTGAGCCAGGACGTCGCCTTGTTCAACGACAGCGTCGCCGCCAACGTCGCCCTCGGCGCGCCGGTGCAGCCCGAGCGGGTGCGCGAGGCGCTGCAGGCGGCCAACCTGCTCGACTTCGTCGATGGCCTGGCCCAGGGCATCGACACCGTCGTCGGCCACAACGCCAACGAGCTTTCCGGCGGGCAGCGGCAGCGGCTGGCGATCGCGCGCGCGATCTACAAGGACGCGCCGGTGCTCATCCTCGACGAGGCGACCTCGGCGCTCGATTCCGAATCGGAGCGGCTCGTGCAGCAGGCGCTCGAGACGCTGATGCGTGGCCGGACCAGCCTCGTCATCGCGCACCGGCTCTCGACCATCGTGCGCGCGAGTCGCATCGTCGCCCTCGAGGCCGGGCGCGTCGTCGAGCAGGGCAGCCACGACGAGCTGCTCGCTGCCGGCGGGCTGTACGCTCGCCTCCACTCCCTGCAGTTCAGGAACCGCACATGAAGCCCCACGACAGCCGACCCGTCAGCCGCTACCCCGTGCCCGAACTCGCCGACCTGCCCGACGACATCCGCGCCAGGATCGTCGAGGTGCAGGAAAAGGCCGGCTTCGTGCCGAACGTGTTCCTCGCCTTCGCCCACCGACCGGCCGAGTTCCGCGCCTTCTTCGCCTACCACGACGCGCTGCTGCTGCGGGAGTCGGGCCTCAACGGGCTCACCAAGGGCGAAAAGGAAATGATCATCGTCGCCACCAGCGGCGTCAACCAGTGCCTCTACTGCGTCGTCGCGCACGGCGCCATCCTGCGCATCTACGAGAAGCAGCCGATGCTCGCCGACCAGCTGGCGGTGAACTACCGCAAGGCCGACATCAGCGCACGCCAGAAGGCGATGCTCGACTTCGCGATGAAGGTGTGCAGCGACTCGGCCACCCTCGGCGACGCCGACCTCGCCGCCCTCGGCGAGCACGGCTTCAGCGCCGAGGACGCCTGGGACATCGCCTCCATCACCGCCCTGTTCGGGCTCTCGAACCGCATGGCCAACTTCACGTCCATGCGGCCGAACGACGAGTTCTATCTCATGGGCCGCGTGGCCAAGGCCGCCGCCAACGCCACGCGGTGACCTTGGCGGCGCTCGCCCGGCGCGCCCTCACCCAGCCGCTGGCGTGCCCGGTGCCGGCCGACGACGCGGCGCTGCTCGCCCGCAAGGGCTCGGCGAAGCTGGCCTTTCGGCTGCTGCGCCGGCATCTCGAGCTGGCGGCGAGCGGACAGCGCCACGCCGAGCACGAACGCATCGATCCCCGCTGGCGACGCGGCCTGTGGATCCATGCCGAGGCGCCGCAGATCGGCGACGCGCTCATGGACCTCGCGCCGCGCAGCCTGTTGCTCGAGCGCAGCCTCGCCGTCGACCTGCTCGCGCCGCCGTCGATCGCCGCTCTCTTCGCCGGCGACCACGGCTTCGAGCGCGTGCTCGCCGACGAATCGGCGATCGAGCCGGCGCGCTACGACTTCGTCGTCGCCGACAGCCGCGCCTGGAAGGCGCTCGCCGTCAAGCGCCGCCGCCTGCCCACCCTGCCCTGGGTCTCCATCAAGGGCGACTACCTCGGCTACGACTACCACCGTGGCCTGTTCGCGGCGCGCCGGCTCGCCGAGTTGCTCGGCATGGCGGGCGACGCGGCGAGCGAGTCGCGCCACGCCCGCCAGAAGTTGCTGCTCGAGCCGGCGACGACGAGCGACGAGGCCCCGCGCGTGGCGCTCGCCCTCGGCGGCGTGCGAGAAGAACGCCGCTACGCGCACTGGCCCGAAGTCGCGGAGCGGCTCCAGGCCGGCGGCGTCATGCGCTTCGTGCTGCTCGGCAGCGCCAACGGCCTGCCCATGCGCGACGCGGTCGTGCAGCGCCTGGCGGGCCACGGTGCCGACGTGCTCGATCTCGTCTCCGCCACCGACCTGCACGGCGCCTGGCGGGCGATGGGCGGCGCACGCGGCGTCGCCTGTGCCGACGGCGGGCTCATGCACCTCGCCCTCGCCACGGCCGCCCCGGTCGTGGCGCTGTTCGACGCCAGCATCGACCCGGCCTGGCGCCTGCCGCTCGACTTCGGCGGCACGGCGTTGCGTGCCGAGGTGCGCGACGTGAGCGCCATCGCGCCGGAGCGCGTCGCGGCGACGGTGCTCAGCGCCCTGCGCTGAAGCGGGGCAAGGCGGCGAGAAAGGCGGTGGCCACGTCGGCGGGCGCCAGGGCACCGAGCTCGCCGCCGCTCGGCAATGCCGCCATCGTGCTGTCGGGGCGCAGGCGGTAGCGCGGATCGATCTCGCCGAAGAGGGCCAGGCCCGGCGTGCCGACGGCCACGGCGACGTGCATCAGGCCGCTGTCGACGCCGAGAAAGGCATCGCATCCGGCGATGTCGGCGGCGGTCTTGCCGAGGTGGCCGCTGTCGATGAGCGAGACCACTCGTGCCGGCGGTTCGGCGTCGATCGCGGCGGCCTGCTTGCGCGCCGGCCGGCCCTGGCCGACGAGGCGGAACTCGGCTGGCGCGAGATGCGCCGGCCAGCGGGCGAGCAGCGCGGGCAGCACCTCGTTCCAGTGCGGATAGAGCGACCGGGCGACCCGCGCACCGAGCGCCACGGCGACGCGAAAGGACGTGCCTGCCGGCGCTGGCCGATCGACGTCGAGCCGCGGCGGCTCGACCGGGCCGTCGCCCAGCTCGAACAGCTGGCGCAGGCGCCGGTCGGCGAATGCGACGCGATCGAAGCGCTCGCCGGCGTGGTGGCCGCGCATCGTCGCGAACGGCAACTTCGGGAACCGCTCGGAGAGCAGCCGCAGCGAGCTCGTGCGCAGGCTGTCGAGCAGGACGAAGTCGTAGTCGTCGGCACACTGCTCCGGATCGGCGTGCACGGCCCGCAGGCGGCGATCGCCTGCGAACAGCGGCGCCAGGGCCGGCGCGATGAGCAGGTCGAGCGCGATGCCGTCGGGCACCAGGCGGCGCGGCGCGAGGTCCATGATCGCGTCGCCCACGGTCGTCCAGGTGTAGACCCAGAGCATGCGGCGCGTGGCCGGCGGCACGGCCCCGACGTGGCGGCGGGCGCGACCGGTGACGGCCAGCATCGCGCCGCGCGCCCACGCCTTGCGACGGGCCTGCAGGCGCCGGCCGAGCGACTTCTCGCGGTATTCGGTCTCCAGATCGTTGGCGACTTCGCCGTCGAACGGCATCGCGAAGATCGGGTGCCGGCGCATTGCAGCGTTCAGTCGGCGCCGGCTCCGCCGCGCCACTGCGCCAGCACGCGGTCGACCATGGCGCCGGCCTGCCCGACGTAGCCTGCGGGATCGCACAAGGCGGCGAGGCGCTCGCGGCTCGCGTGCGCCCGGACCTCTTCGTTCTCGCTCAGCACCTCGAGCAGCGGCCGTTTCTCGGCAATGGCGCGCCGGCAAAGGTCGTGGACGAGATCGTGCGCGCGGCCGCGGCCCATCGCGGCGGCCAGGCACATCATCACCGCCTCGGAGACGATCAGGCCGTGCGTGATGCCGAGGTTGGCGCGCATGCGCTGGGCGTCGACCTCCAGCCCCTCGACCAGCGCCCGCGACTGCGCCAGCGCACCGGCGAGCAGGCAGAACGCCTCCGGCAACACGATCCATTCGATCTGCCACGGGCCGGTCGAGCGCTCGTGGTCGCCGACCATCGCCTCGAGCAGCGCCGATGCGTACTGGCGCACGACCGCGACCTGGGCGTGGATGGTCGTGCTGGCCACCGGGTTGCGCTTCTGCGGCATCGTGCTCGAGGAGCCACGACCCGGCGCGAACGGCTCGAAGACCTCGCCGACCTCGGTCTGCATCAGCAGCTTGACATCCATGCTCAGCTTGCCGAGCGTGCCGCCGACCAGGCCGAGGAAGGCACCGACTTCGGCGATGGTGTCGCGCTGGGTGTGCCAGGCGATCGCCGGCTGGGCCAGGCCGAGCTCGGCGCACAGGGCGGCCTGTGTCTCGAGCGCCAGGCGCGGCAGCGAAGCCAGGGTGCCCGCGGCGCCGGCGAACTCCGCCTGCAGCACGCGCGGCCGCAGTTGGGCCAGGCGCTCGCGATGGCGGTGCACGGCGGCGAGCAGCGCCGCCATCTTGTAGCCGAAGGTCACCGGCACCGCCTGCTGCAGGTGGGTGCGGCCGGCCATCGGCGTGTCGCGGTGGGTCAGCGCCAGCGTCGCGAGGGCGTCGCCCAGCGCGGTCAGGTCGGCGTCGATCAGCACGAGCGACGCGCGCACCTGCAGCACGGTGGCGGTGTCGATCACGTCTTGCGTCGTCGCGCCCCAATGGCAGTACTCGCCCAGGCCGCGGCTGCACAGGCCGTTGATCTGCGCGACCAGGCCGAGGATCGGCGTGCCGGCACGCTCGGTCTGCTCGCCGAGGCGCGCCATGTCGATGTTTTCGACCTCGCAGACGCGCATGATCTCGGCCGCCGCCTCGGCCGGGATCAGGCCGAGCTCGCCCTGCACCTTGGCCAGCGCCGACTCGAACACGAGGTACTGGGTCGTGCGGTTCTCGTCGGACCAGATCCAGCGCATCGCCGCGGTCGAGAACACATCGCCGAAGACGGTCGAGTCGATGATGGAAGCATTCATCGGTGCGGCCTAGATGAGGACGATGTCGTACTCCTCGGGCGAGGCGAACGGCTCGGCGCGCAGCGAAATCGGCTTGCCGATGAAGTCGGAGAGGCCGGCGAGGTGCTGACTCTCCTCGTCGAGCAGCATCTCCACCACCGAGGCCGCGGCGATGACGCGGAACTCCTTCGGGTCGAACTGGCGCGCCTCGCGCAGGATCTCGCGCAGGATGTCGTGGCACACGCTGCGCGCCGTCTTCACCTCGCCGCGGCCCCGGCAGGTGGGGCACGGCTCGCAGAGCATGTGCGCCAGCGACTCGCGCGTGCGCTTCCTCGTCATCTCCACCAGGCCGAGCTGGGTGAAGCCGTTCACCGTGATCTTGGTGCGGTCGCGGGCGAGCTGCTTCTTCAGCTCGGCCAGCACCGCGACCTGGTGCTCGTCGCGTGTCATGTCGATGAAGTCGATGATGATGATGCCGCCGAGGTTGCGCAGGCGCAGCTGGCGGGCGATCGTCTGGCTTGCTTCGAGGTTGGTCTTGAAGATCGTGTCGTCGAAGTTGCGGCCGCCGACGAAGCCGCCGGTGTTCACGTCGACGGTCGTGAGCGCCTCGGTCTGGTCGATGATCAGGTAGCCGCCCGACTTGAGCTCGACCCGGCGCAGCAGTGCCTTGGCGATCTCGTCGTCGACGTTGAAGAGGTCGAAGATCGGCCGCTCGCCGGCATAGTGCTGCAGCTTGTCGATGGCGCCCGGCGTGTACTCGCGGCCGAACTTCGAGAGCAGGTCGAACTGCATGCGCGAGTCGATGCGGATCGTCTGCGTGCGGTCGTCGGTGAGGTCGCGCAGCACGCGCTCGGCCAGGCTCAGGTCCTGGTGCAGCAAGGTGCCGGGCGGCGACTTGAAGGAGTGCTCGCGCACCCGCGCCCAGGTCGTGCGCAGGTAGGCGATGTCGTCGGCGAGCTCGCCGTCGGTGGCCTCGGCCGCGTTGGTGCGAAGGATGAAGCCGCCTCCGCTCGTTTCCGCGCCCGCCGCGGCACGCCTCTGGTGGTCGGCCTGCGCCAGCGCGGTCATGCGCGTGCGCAGCTGCTCGCGCAGCTCCTGCGCGCCGATCTTCTGCGAGATGCCGATGTGATCGTCCTGCGGCAGGAAGACGAGCAGCCTGCCGGCGATCGACACCTGCGTCGAGAGGCGCGCGCCCTTGGTGCCGATCGGGTCCTTGATCACCTGCACCGTGAGCGTCTGGCCCTCGAAGACGATGCGCTCGATCGGTGGCGGCGGCGTGCTGCCCGCGTGCTCGCCGCGCGAGGTGCCGCCGTTGACGTGCACGTCGGCGATGTGCAGGAAGGCAGCGCGCTCGAGGCCCACGTCGACGAAGGCCGACTGCATGCCGGGCAGCACGCGCGCGACCTTGCCGGTGTAGATGTTGCCGACCCTGCCGCGCTCGAGCTCGCGCTCGATGTGAAGCTCCTGGACCGCGCCGTTCTCGACCACGGCGACCCGTGTTTCCTGCGGCGCCCAGTTGACGAGGATGTCTTGCATCGCGAGCGCGCCGTTCTCAGATTGCCGTGTCGACCCCTGCCTCGCGCAGCAGCGTGGCCGTCTCGTGCAGCGGCAAACCCATGATAGCGGTGTAGCTGCCGTCGATCCGCGTGATCCAGGCCGCGGCCGAGCCCTGGATGGCGTAGGCGCCGGCCTTGCCGAAGGGCTCGCCGCCGGCGACGTAGGCATCGATCTGCACCGGCGAGATGACGGCGAAGCGGACGTGCGAGACCGAGGCGAGGAGGCGCGTCGTCCGGCCGAAGCCGACGGCCACGGCGGTGATGACGCGGTGCGTCCGCCCCGACAGCAAGGCGAGCGTGCGGGCGGCATCGGCGGCATCGAGCGGCTTGCCGAGGATGCGCGTGCCGAGCGCGACCGTCGTGTCGGCGCAGAGCACCGGCGCCGATGCCAGGCCGCGGGCGCGCAGGCGCCGCTGCGCTGCGGCCAGCTTGGCCCGCGTCACCCGCTCGACGTAGGCCGCGGGCAGCTCGCCGGGCCGGGTCGCTTCCAGCGCCTCGGCGTCTTCGTCGTCGCCGGCCAGCAGGGGCTCATGGCGCACGCCGATCTGCGTCAGGAGCTGACCGCGGCGCGGGCTCTGCGAGGCGAGATAGACGAATCGATGCCGCCCGCGCCGTTCGCCGGGCGGCGCCAACGGCGGCGCCACCTCCTCGGCAGGCAGCGACCGCGGGAAGCGTGGCGCCACCCTCTACTCCCGGTGGTAGGGGTGACCGGCGTTGATCGACGCCGCGCGGTAGAGCGCCTCGGCGACCAGCACGCGCACGAAGGCGTGCGGCAGGGTCAGGTCCGACAGGCGCAAGCTCTCGTCGCAGCTCGCCTTCAGCGCGGCATCGAGTCCGTCCGGGCCGCCGATCAGCAGGGCGGCGTCGCGCCCCTCGCCTTGCCATGCCCGCAGGCGCCCGGCCAGGCCGGGCGAGGTGACGCGATCGCCGTGCTCGTCGAGGGCGATGCGACGCGCGCCTTTCGGCAACGCCGCCTCGATGCGCACCGCCTCGGCCGCCATCAGCTGCGCGCCGGCCTTGGCGCCGCGCGTCTCCGCCTTGACGGCCTTGAGCTCGAGGCGGAGCTCGGCCGGGAACCGCTTGGCATAGTCGGCGAAGGCCTCTTCGGCCCAGGTCGGCTGGCGCACCCCCACGGCGATCAGCAGGAGCCGCACGGCTCGCGCCGATCAGCGGCGGCTCGCCGCCTTCTTGGCCGCCGGTCGCCGGGTCGGGGCGGCGGTGCGGGCCGGCGCCGCCTCGGCCGCCGGCCGCTTGACGCCGACCGTACGCAGCACGCGCTTGGCCGGCGCGGCCTGCCGCGGCGCCGTGCGCTTGGCCGGTGCCGTGCGCGTGGCCGGTGCCGTGCGCGTGGCCGGTGCCGTGCGCTTGGCCGGTGCCGTGCGCTTGGCCGCTGCCGTGCGCGTGGCTGGTGCCGTGCGCGTGGCTGGTGCGGCGGCTGACGACTTGGCGGCTCGGGCCGCATTCGGCGGCTGGGGCGCCTTGGTCGGCCTGGCCGCCCTCGACGCCTTTGCCGGAACGGCTTCGGGCGACGCCTTGACGAGCCGCGTCGACGAGGCGCCGGCGACCTTCATGCGCACCGGCTTGTCGCCCCACAGTTCCTCGAGGTGGTAGTACTCGCGGATCGCCGGCTGCATGACGTGCACCACGGCGGCGCCGCAGTCGACGATGATCCATTCACCGTTCGCCTCGCCCTCGGTCCGCGGCGAAGGCGCGCCGGCGGCTTTCACCGCATCGCGAACGCTGGCTGCCAGCGACTTCGTCTGCCGGTTGCTCGTTCCCGACGCGACGATCACGCGTTCGAAGAGCGGCGACAGATGTTCCGTGTTGAAGACAACGATGTTCTGGGCCTTGACGTCTTCCAGACCATCGACGATGACGCGCTGCAGCTTGCGAATGTCCATCTAACTCCTGTTGTAGAGACCGCGGCGTTCAATATAGCTCGCGACCGGATCCGGAACGAGCCCGGCAATCGACTCACCCGCGGCGGCGCGGCGCCTGACTTCGGTGGACGACACCTCCATCATCGGCAGCGTCACCACCTCGTGCGCCGCCCGCGCGATCTGCTCGTTGACCGCGGGCTCGGCGCCCGGCCGGTTCGCGATCGCCAGGGTCACGAGGCGGAGCAGCTCGGGCCAGTCGCGCCAGGTGTGCAGCACGGCGTACTGGTCCTGGCCGAGGATCAGGAACCACTGCGTGTCCGGGTACCGCGCGTCGAGCTCGCGCACCGTGTCGAGCGTGTAGCTGATGCCGCGCCGGCGCAGCTCGGTG
>CAXSEJ010000038.1:11736-15020 GCA_964236395.1 uncultured Rhizobacter sp. | reverse complement strand
CTTGCCGATCGGGCTCTGGTCGACGAACACCGCCTCGGCGAGCCAGTCGGCGCCGTGCAGCGCGTCGTGCGCGCCCGGCGTCTCCGTGGCCTTGCCGAAGTGGCGTGCCAGCGCCGGGTGCAGCACGTCCTGCATCAGCGTGCTCTTGCCCGAGCCGCTCACGCCCGTCACCGTGACCAGGTGATGAAGCGGGAACTCGACCGTCACGTTCTTCAGGTTGTGGTCGCGCGCGCCTTCGACGATAAGCCGGGGCGTGGCCGCGCCGACCAGCCGCTTGATGCCCATGCCGATCTGCTTCCTCGCGCCGAGGTAGGCGCCGGTCAGCGTGTCGGCGCTCTTGATCGACTCCGGCGTGCCGTCGAAGACGATCTGCCCGCCGCGCTCGCCCGGGCCCGGGCCCATGTCGATGAGGCGGTCGGCGGCGAGCATCACCGCCGGGTCGTGCTCGACGACGACGAGCGTGTTGCCCGCATCGCGCAGCCGGTGCATGGCCTCGACGATGCGGTTCATGTCGCGCGGGTGCAGGCCGATCGAGGGCTCGTCGAGCACGAACATCGTGTTGACGAGGCTGGTGCCGAGGGCCGTCGTGAGGTTGATGCGCTGCACCTCGCCACCCGACAGCGTGCGGCTCTGCCGGTCGAGCGTGAGGTAGCCGATGCCGACGTCGCAGAGGTAGCGCAGCCGCGTGCGCACCTCGTCGAGGAGCAGCTTGAGCGCGTCGTCGAGCAGCGTGCTGGGCAACGAGAGGTGGTCGAAGAAGCGGCGGATGCGGTCGATCGGCATCAGCATCAGGTCGTGCAGCGTGAGCCCCGGCAGGCCTTCGAGCTGCTCGCGCGACCATTGCACGCCGGCGGGCAGAAAGCGCTTTGCGGGCGGCAGCACGCCGTCGGCATCGTCCTTCGTGCCCAGCCGCCAGAGCAGCGCCTCGAGCTTGAGGCGGGCGCCGTGGCACACCGGGCACGGCGTGTAGCTGCGGTACTTCGACAGCAGCACGCGGATGTGCATCTTGTAGGCCTTCGACTCGAGGTAGCCGAAGAAGCGCTTGACGCCGTACCACTGCTGGTTCCACTTGCCCTTCCAGTTCGGCGAGCCGTCGATCACCCAGGCCCGCTGCGCCTCGGTGAGCTGTGCCCACGGCGTGTCGCGCGGGATGCCGGCCTCGCCCGCGTACTTGAGCAGGTCGTCCTGGTTCTCCTGCCAGGCCGGCGTCTGCATCGTCTTGATCGCGCCCGAGCGCAGCGTCTTGCGGTGGTCGGGGACGACGAGGCCGAGGTCGACGCCGATCACCCGGCCGAAGCCGCGGCAGGTCTCGCACGCGCCGTAGGCGGAGTTGAAGGAGAAGAGCGCCGGCTGCGGGTCGGCGTAGCGGAGGTCGCTGTCGGGGCAATGCAGCCCGGTCGAGAAGCGCCAGCAGTGCGCTTCGGCGCCCTCGCCGTCCATCACGTGCACGTTGACGCGGCCGCCGCCACGCTTGAGCGCGGTCTCGATCGCCTCGACGGCGCGCACCTTCTCCACGCCCTGGGCGCGGAAGCGATCGGCGACCACGTCGAGCACCTTGCGCAGCCCCGTCGGCGAGGCCACCTCGCGCTCGGCGTGCACCCGCGTGTAGCCGCTCGCCGCGAGCCACTGCTCGACCTCGTCAGCGCTGGTGTTGGCGGGCAGCTCGACCGGAAAGGTGAGCACCAGGCGCGGGTCGGCCTCGGCGGTGCGCGCGAGCAGCTCGGCGTAGATGGTCTCCGGCGAGTCGTGGCGCACGCGTTGCGCCGTCTGGCTGTCGAAGAGCTCGGACGCCCGCGCGTACAGCAGCTTCAGGTGGTCGTTCAGCTCGGTCATCGTGCCGACGGTCGAGCGCGAGCTGCGCACCGGGTTCGTCTGGTCGATGGCGATGGCCGGCGGCACGCCTTCCACCTTGTCGACCGCCGGGCGGTCCATGCGGTCGAGGAACTGGCGCGCGTAGGCGCTGAAGGTCTCGACGTAGCGGCGCTGGCCCTCGGCGTACAGCGTGTCGAACACCAGGCTCGACTTGCCGGAGCCGCTCGGCCCGGTGACGACCGTCATTTCACCGATGCGGATGTCGAGGTCGAGGTTCTTGAGGTTGTGCTGTCGGGCGCCGCGGATGCGGATGACGCCGGAGGTCATGAGGCGGGGCTTTCGGGAGGGGAGCGGGGCATTCTAGGGAGGCGACGCGCGCCACGACCGCGTCGCTAGACTTGCCCTTCATGAAAATCGATTTCGTCTCCGACGTGGCCTGCCCCTGGTGCGCCGTCGGCCTCAACTCGCTCGAGATCGCGCTGGCGCGGCTCGGTGATTCGGTGCCGGTGGAACTGCACTTCCAGCCCTTCGAGCTCAACCCGCAGATGCCGCCGGAAGGCGAAGACACCGTCCAGCACCTCTCCCGCAAGTACAACGCGCCGCCCGAGCAGCTGGCGAAGAACCGCGCCCACCTGCGCGAGCGTGGTGCGAGCGTCGGCTTCGCGTTCGGCGACCGGCCGCGCGTCTGGAACACGTTCGACGCGCACCGGCTGCTGTACTGGGCGGGCGAGGTCGGCAAGCAGCGCGAGCTCAAGCACGCCCTGCTCACCGCGTACCACGGCCATGCCGAGAACCCCGGCGCGCGCGCGGTGCTGCTGCGCCTGGCCGGCGAGGTCGGGCTCGACGTCGAGCGGGCGACGGCGATCCTCGCCTCCGACGAGTACGCCGCCGAGGTGCGCGCCGCCGAGCGGCTCTGGCAGCAGCGCGGCATCAGCTCGGTGCCGGCGGTGGTGATCGACGACCAGCACCTCATCTCGGGCGGCCAGCCACCGGAGGTCTTCGAGCAGGCGCTGCGCCAGATCGCGGCCGGGCGCTGAGGCGCGGCAAAGTGCGGCACATTCGGCAACGTGACCGTCGCCCGGCAGGCTAGAGTGCGCTGGCCCTGACCACCGACGAGCCGCCATGACATCGCCCTGCCTTCCGCTCGCTCTCGCCGCCGCCCTCGCGGCCGCCGCCCTGCCCGCCGCCGCGGCCAGCCTCGTCAAGATCGGCGACACCGGCGCGGTGGCCGTCTACGTCGACAAGGACTCGATCCGCCGCACCGGCTCGCAGGCGCGCGCCGCGCTCGAATGGCGCTGGGTCAAGGCGACGGCCGTGGCCGACAACCCTTCGCGCTCTTACCGCATGGAGCGCCAGGTGCAGATCGCCAACTGCGACAACCGGAGCTACGCCGTCGCCGAAGGCACGCAGTACAGCGACGAGCGCGGCGTCGACGCGGTCAACAGCTACAAGAACGACGAGTCGGCGCTGCC
>CAXSEJ010000038.1:0-11636 GCA_964236395.1 uncultured Rhizobacter sp. | reverse complement strand
GGGAAATGACACCATGACCGACACGACGTTCGAACAGCTTCTCGCTCGCGGCGCCGACGGTGCCATCGCCCTCGCCGCGCCGGGCCGCCCGACGCTCGACTTCGCCGGCCTGCGCGCGCTGGTCGCCACGACGCTGACGGCGCTGAACGCGGCCGGCGCCGGCTGCAACGACCGCGTCGCCATCGTGCTCGATAACGGCCCGGAAATGGCCGCGTGCTTCCTCGCCTGCGCCGCCGGCACGGCGAGCGCGCCGCTCAACCCGGCCTACCGCGGCGACGAGTTCGCGTTCTACCTCGCCGACCTGCAGGCCCGGCTGCTGATCGTCGAGCGCACGAGCAGCTCGCCGGCGATCGCCGAGGCCGAGAAGCTCGGCGTGCGCATCGTCGACCTGATCGTGCCCGACGGCGCGCCGGCCGGCAGCTTCCGGCTCGAGCCGCGGCCGGTGTCGGGCGCCGCGCCTGCCGAGGCCAGCCGCGGCGGCTATGCCGGCGCCGACGACACGGCGATGGTGCTGCACACCTCGGGCACCACGTCGCGGCCGAAGATCGTGCCGCTGTCGGTCGCCAATCTGGTGGCGTCGGCGGCGAACATCCGCGGCTCGCTCGCCCTCGGCCCCGGCGACCTGGGGCTGAACATCATGCCGCTGTTCCACATCCACGGCCTGATCGCCGGCGTGCTGGCGCCGATCTCGGCCGGCAGCACCGTCTACTGCACGCCCGGCTTCAACGCGCTCAAGTTCTTCACCTGGATGGACGACGCCAGGCCGACCTGGTACACGGCCGTGCCGACCATGCACCAGGCAATCGTGGCGCGGGCCAAGGGCAACGCCGAGGTCATCTCCCGGCACCCGCTGCGCTTCATGCGCTCGAGCTCGTCGTCGATGCCGCCGCAGGTCATCAAGGAGCTCGAGGCGGCGTTCGGGGCGCCGCTGATCGAGGCCTACGGCATGACCGAGGCGACGCACCAGATGGCCTCCAACCCGCTGCCGCCGAGGTCGCGCAAGCCGGGCACGGTCGGCCTGTCCGCCGGGCCCGAAATCGAGATCATGGGCGGCGCCGGCGAGCTGCTCGCGGCGGGCGAGACGGGCGAGATCGTCATCCGCGGCCGCAACGTCACGGCCGGCTACGAGAACAACCCGTCCGCCAACGCCGACGGCTTTCATGCCGGCTGGTTTCGCACCGGCGACCAGGGCGTGAAGGACGGCGACGGCTACCTCACGATCACCGGCCGGCTGAAGGAGATCATCAACCGTGGTGGCGAGAAGGTGAGCCCGCGCGAGATCGACGAGATCCTGATGGACCACCCGGCCGTGGCCCAGGTGGTCTGCTTCGGCATGCCGCACGCCAAGCTCGGCGAGGAAGTCGCCGCCGTCGTGGTGCTCAAGCCGGGCGGCGCGGCGAGCGACCGCGAGCTGCAGGCCTTCGTGGCGGCGCGGGCCGCCGACTACAAGGTGCCGAAGAAGATTCTTTTCATGGACGAGATCCCCAAGGGCGCCACCGGCAAGCTGCAGCGCATCGGCCTTGCGCAGAAATTGGGATTGGGCTGAGTTTCCGGTCGCGCGGTCGTCACGGATCGCGGTTGCTTCCTGCACAATCGCGCGCTCATCGCAGGGGTCACCGATGGCGTTCCGCTCAGGCCGTTTGCTCTACGCCGTGGTGCTGGCGCTGCTTTGCGGGCCGGCACAGGCGATCGTGTTCGCGGTCAACGAAGGCGTGACCTACCGGGTCTCGAACGACGAGATCCGTGCCAGATACGCACCGATCGCGGCCGATCTCGCCCGCATCCTCAAGCAGCCGGTGAGCGTCGAGCCGGTCGGCGACTACCCGACCCTGCGCAAGGGCCTGGCCAGCCGGGAATACGACCTCGCCTTCGTCCACCCGGCGCACCTCTCGGCGGTGGCCATCCGCGATTCCGGCTACCGCCTGCTCGCGGTGACCAAGGGCTACCAGAACTACACGGCGAGCTTCATGGTCCGCGCCGACTCTCCCTTGAAGAGCCTCAAGGACCTGGCCAACCTCGAAGTGGGCGCCCCCGACGAAGACTCCATCACCTCGTGGATGGTGCGCGCCACGTTGCGCGACCAGCTGGGCCCGACCTCGCGCAACAAGTTCGTCTACACCCGCTACCAGGACGCGGTGCCCTTCTTCGTCGAGCACGGCTTCGCCAAGGCCGGCGCCTCGGCCTCCGCCGCCATCGTCAAGGGCTGGAAGGAAAAAGGCGGCCGGATCCTCGGCACGTCGCGGCCGGTGCCCATCAAGCACCTGCTCGCCAGTTCGGCGCTGAGTGCCGAGCTGGTGCAGCGGCTGCGCGCGTACTTCATCGGCCTCGACGCTTCGGAAGAAGGGCGCAAGAAACTCGAGCCCATCAAGTACGAAGGTTTCGCGCCTTACGACGAGGCAGAAATGCTCTCGATCGGAAAGTGGCTTGGCGTCTGACCGACGCTGTCTTCGACCTTCAGAGGAAACGACCCATGACACGCCTCCCCGTGCTTTCGCCGGCCGTGCTGCTCGCCGCCACCCTGGCCGCCGGGCCTTCGTTCGCCGCAGCCTGGGAGCCGACCAAGCCGGTCGAATTCGTCGTGCCGGCCGGCACCGGCGGCGGCGCCGATCAGATGGCGCGCTTCATCCAGGGCGTGGTCGCGAAGAACAAGCTGATGGCCCAGCCGATCATCGTCGTCAACAAGGCGGGCGGCGCCGGCGCCGAGGGCTTTCTCGACGTCAAGGGCGACAAGGGCAACCCGCACAAGCTCGTCATCACGCTCTCCAACCTGTTCACCACGCCGATGGCGACCGGCGTGCCGTTCAACTGGCGCGACATGACGCCGGTGGCCATGCTGGCGCTCGACCAGTTCGTGCTCTGGGTCAACGACGAGTCGCCCTACAAGACCGCCAAGGCCTACCTCGACGCGATCAAGGCGCAGCCCGACAAGACCTTCAAGATGGGCGGCACCGGCTCCAAGCAGGAAGACCAGATCATCACCGTGCTGCTCGAGAAGGCGGCCGGGAAAAAGCTCACCTACATCCCGTACAAGGGCGGCGGCGAAGTCGCGGTGCAGCTCGTCGGCAAGCACATCGACTCGACCGTGAACAACCCGATCGAGGCCGAGTCGCACTGGCGCGCCGGCAAGCTGCGCGCGCTCTGCGTCATGGACAAGGACCAGATGCCGTACCCGGCCAAGCTGACGCCGACGCAGAGCTGGCAGGACGTGCCGACCTGCGCCTCGGCCGGCGTGCCGATCGACTACCTGATGCTGCGCGGCATCTTCATGCCGCCCGGCGTGAGCGCCGAGCAGACGCAGTACTACGTCGAGCTGCTGAAAAAGCTGCGGGCGCTGCCGGAGTGGAAGGACTTCATGGAGAAGGGCGCCTTCAAGCAGACCTTCATGACCGGCACCGAGTACACCGACTGGCTCGGCAAGAACGAGCAGATGCACCGGGTGCTGATGAAGGAAGCCGGCTTCCTCGCCAACTGACCCGCCCGACGATCGCGCGGCGATGGAGCCCGACGACGAACCCGCCGCCGCCGTGCGCGGCCCCGAGCTCGCGGTGGCGACGCTGCTCATGGTCTTCGCCGGGCTCGTCATCGCCGACAGCCTGCGCGTCGGCATGGGCTGGGCCGACGATGGGCCGAAGGCCGGCTACTTCCCGTTCTACATCGGCCTGCTGTTGCTGGCGGCGAGCGGCTTCATCTTCGCGAGCACGCTCTGGCGCTGGAAACGCCTCGACGCGACCTTCGTGACCAAGGGCGAATTCGGCGGCGTGTGGGCCGTCTTCTGGCCCAGCGTCGTCGCCGTCGCCTCGATGCCCTTCGTCGGCCTCTACGCCGCCTCGGTGCTGCTCATCGGCTTTTTCATGCGCCGTCCCGGCAACTATGGCTGGGCCGCGACCGCGCTGGTCTCGATCGGCGTCACCGTGGTGCTCTTCGTCGTCTTCGAGCGCTGGTTCCTCGTGCCCCTGCCGAAAGGCCCGGTCGAGTCGGCACTCGGCCTCTAGGTGGACGCGCTCGGCAACCTGTTCGGCGGCTTCGCGGTCGCCCTGACGCTGCCCAACATCGGCTTCATGCTGATCGGCATCACCCTCGGCGTGCTGATCGGCGTGCTGCCCGGCCTGGGCGGCGCGAACGGCATCGCCATCCTGCTGCCGCTCACGTTCTCGATGAACCCGACCTCGGCCGTGATCATGCTGTCGTGCATCTACTGGGGCGCGCTGTTCGGCGGGGCGATCACGTCGATCCTGTTCAACATCCCGGGCGAGCCGTGGTCGGTGGCGACCACCTTCGACGGCTATCCGATGGCGCAGAACGGCCAGGCCGCGCAAGCGCTCGCGGCCGCCTTCACCTCGTCGTTCATCGGCGCCCTGTTCGCGGTGCTGCTCATCACCTTCACCGCGCCGCTGCTGGCGCGCTTCGCGCTCCGCTTCGGGCCACCGGAGTTCTTCGCCGTGCAGCTGCTCACCTTCTGCAGCTTCATCGGCATGAGCAAGGAGCCGGCGGCCAAGACGCTCGCCTCGATGATGATCGGCTTCGCCCTCGCCGCCGTCGGCATGGACACGGTGACCGGCCAGCTGCGCATGACCTACGGCCTGCCCGTGCTGCTGAAGGGCTTCGACTTCCTCATCGCCGTGATCGGCCTGTTCGGCATCGGCGAGATCCTGCTGACGATGGAAGAAGGCCTCGCGTTCAAGGGCAAGAGCGCCCGGCTCGACTTCCGCGTCGTGCTGCGCACCTGGCTCCAGCTCCTGCCGTACTGGAAGACCTTCCTGCGCTCGACGGCGGTGGGCTGCTGGATGGGCATCACGCCGGGCGGCGCCACGCCGGCGTCGTTCATGAGCTATGGCATCGCCCAGCGGATGTCGAAGGACCGCGACTCGTTCGGCAAGGGCAACATCGAGGGCGTGATCGCCCCGGAAACCGCGGCGCACGCCGCCGGCACCTCGGCCCTGCTGCCCATGCTCACGCTCGGCATTCCGGGCTCGCCCACCGCCGCCGTGCTGCTCGGCGGCCTGCTCATCTGGGGCCTGCAGCCGGGGCCGATGCTGTTCGTCGACCACAAGGACTTCGTCTGGGGCCTGATCGCCTCGATGTACCTCGGCAACGTCGTCGGCCTCATCGTCGTGCTCACCACCGTGCCGTTGTGGGCGGCGTTGCTGCGCATTCCCTTCGCCGTGATCGCGCCGGTGATCGTGGTCATATGCGCCATCGGCGCCTACACCGTGCACAGCTCGATGTTCGACGTGGCCATGATGCTGGTCTTCGGCGTCATGGGCTACCTGTTCAAGAAGCTGAAGTACCCGCTCGCGCCGCTGGTCCTGGCACTCGTGCTGGGTGACATGGCCGAGGCGAGCTTTCGCCAGTCGATGCTGCTCTCGCAGGGCAGCTTCGCCATCTTCTGGGCCAACCCTCTTGTCGCCGGCATCACCTCGCTGGCTCTGCTGCTGCTCGTCTGGCCGCTGTTCGGCAAGGGCCGCACGGCGCTGCGGCGCGCTCCGGCGTGAAGTTCACGATCGTCGGTGCCGGCGCGATCGGCGGCTACCTCGGCGCCCGGCTCTCGCTCGCCGGTGAAGAGGTCGTCTTCCTCGCCCGCAACCAGAACCTGGCCGCGATCGCGGCCCGGGGCTTCCGCCTTCTGCGCGAAGACGGTCGCGAAGAACACGCGCCCGCGGCCAGGGCCGTCGGCGACGCGGCCGCGCTCGGCCCGCAGGACGCCGTGCTGCTCACCGTCAAGGCGCACCAGGTGAAGGACGTGCTGCCGGCGCTGCGCCAGCTCGTCGGCCCAAAGACGGTGCTCGTGACGATGGTCAACGGCGTGCCGTGGTGGTACTTCCAGCGCCTGCCTGGTACCTGGCAAGGGCACACGCTCGAAAGCGTCGACCCCGGCGGCGAGCTGGCGTCGGCCATCGACCCCGAGCGGGTGATCGGCAGCGTGGTCTACCCGGCCGCCGAGCTGGTCGAGCCGGGCGTCGTGCGGGTCATCGAAGGCAACCGCTTCACCCTGGGCGAGCTCGACGGCACGCGCGGCGAGCGCATCGACCGGCTGTCGCAGGCGCTCATGCGGGCCGGCTTCAAGGCGCCGGTCAGCAAGGACATCCGGGCCGAGATCTGGCTCAAGCTCTGGGGCAACCTGAGCTTCAATCCGATCAGCGCCCTGACCCATGCCACGCTCGAAGGCATCTGCCTCGACCCCGGCGGCCATGCCGTCGTGGCGACGATGATGAAGGAGGCGGAGCTTGTCGCCAACCGGCTCGGCGTCGCCTTCAAGATCGGCATCGAGCAGCGCATTGCCGGCGCGCAGGCGGTCGGCGCCCACAAGACCTCGATGCTGCAGGACGTGGAGCACGGCCGCCCGCTCGAGCTCGACGCGCTGATCGGCAGCGTCGTCGAGCTCGCCCGCATCACCGCCACGCCGGTGCCGACGATCGAGGCGATCCACCACACGGCGGCGCTGCTGGCGCGAACGCTGGCGGCGCGGGCCGGCCGGCTCCTGATCTCGTCGCGGTAGCTTCGGCCTTACGCGAAGAGCGCGCGCAGGCGCTCGAGCGTGCCCTTCTTCAGCCGCCCGGCGACCGCGATCGACGGCGCGTGGGCCAGCAAGCGGGCAAAAGCGTCGCCGACCTCGGCCCCGCTCAGGCAGCGCAGCCGCTCGGTGAGCGCCGCGTGCGAGCGCACGTGGCCGAAGGCGAAGACGTCGAGCGCTGCCGCCTCGAGGCGCCGGGCCGGCCGCTCGCGGTCACGCAATCGGCGCACGGCGATCTGGTTGCGCGCCCGCTCGAGGCCGACCGGATCGATGCGCTCGGCTTGCTCGCGGAGCAGCCGCCGGGCCTCGACGAAGAACTCGTCGACGTGCTCCGGTGAAGTGGAGGCCTCGATCACGAACTGGCCGGTGAGATCGCCGACCTCGGCCGTGCAGTCGGCGTGGTAGACGAGGCCGCGCCGCTCGCGGATCTCGTCGAGCAGGGGCGAGCTCATGCCTTCGCCGAACAGCGCCGCGGCGACGACGGCGGCGTGGTGCGCCTCGTCGTGCACGGTCGGGATCGGGTAGCCGAAGACGATGTGGCTCTGGCTCGTGCCCGTCTGTACCTTGGCCTGCACGCCGCCCCCGTACACCGGCGGCACGACGACGTTGACCTGCCCGGCCGGCATGGTGGCGAACGCCGCCTCCGCCGCCCGCACCACGGCCTCGGCATCGACGTTCCCGGCCACGCCGACGATCACGTTGGCGCCCGTGTACTGGCGGTCGACGTAGCTGCTCAGCTCCTCGCGCGTGAAGCGGCCGATGTTGTGGCGGCTGCCGATCACGGGCTGGGCCAGCGGGTGATCGCCGAACCAGAGCTTGTCGAACAGCTTGTCGGCGCTGGACAGCGCATCCTCGTCGTCTTCGGCGACCTCGTGCAGGATGACGCTGCGTTCGCGCTCGATCTCGTCGGCCGGAAACGCGCTGTGGCGGACGATGTCGCCGAGCATCGCGATGAAGCGGCCGGCATCGCCGGCCATGCCGCGCATGTGGTACGCCGTGTGGTCCTTGTCGGTATGGGCGTTGACTTCGGCACCGAGGCGCTCGGCGTCGAGATTGATCTGCTGGCAGCTGCGCTCGTGCGTGCCCTTGAACGCCATGTGCTCGACGAAGTGGCTGATGCCGTTCAGGCGCCTGCTCTCGTGGCTGCTGCCCGTGCGCACGAACACGCTCACGTTGGCCGTCGCCAGGTGCGGCAGGGGCAGCACGAGCACCCGCACGCCGTTGGCGAGCGGAGTGAGCAAGGCACCAGGGTCGTGGTCGGTCGGGCTCATGGGCGGCGCCGATTGTGGCCCGCGCGGCCGCATCGCGGGCTCGCCCTGCCGGGGCAGCCGGCGGCGGCCTACAGGCGCCGCTCGGGCCCTTGCCTAAGCTGCGCGACGACTTCTCCCCCCTTCCCGCCATGAACCCTTTGCGCCGCAGCTTCATCGTCTTTCTCGCCGCCACCGGCAGCGGCGCCGTCTTCGCCGCGCGTCGCGGCACCGGCGCGTCGGCACCGGTCGCCGGCCCGGTCTCGGCCAGCGACGCGGTCGAGCGCCTCAACGCCGCCGCCGAGCAGCCGGCGCTGGCCGCCGGAACGCGCGGCAGCGCCGTGACACGGGCCCAGATCCTGCTCGACCGCGCCTGGTTCTCGCCCGGCGAGATCGACGGCCGCTTCAGCACCAACATGCGTCGCGTCGTCGCCGGCTTCCAGCGCGCGCGAGGGGCGACGCCGAGCGGCAGGATCGACGCCGCGACCTGGGCGCTGCTGCGCGCCGATGCCGCGCCGCCGTTCGCCGTGTACCGCATCACCGACGCCGACGCGGCCGGCCCTTACGCGCCGGTCCCGGTCGACATGATGGAGCGCGCCAAGCTCAAGTCGCTCGGCTACGAATCGATCGAGGAAGCGCTCGGCGAGCGATTCCACATGAGCCCGGCGCTGCTCAGGGAGCTCAACCGCGGCCGGCGTTTCGAAGCCGGCGGCGACATCGTCGTCGCCGACGTCGTGGGTGCGTCGGCCGCCACCGCGGCGCCGGGCAAGCCGGCTTCGATCGAGATCGACAAATCGGAGCGCATGCTCTTCGTGCTCGGTGCCGACGAGAAGGTGCTGGCCGGCTTTCCGATCAGCATCGGCGGTGCCCGCGACCCGCTGCCCGAGGGCCGCATGAAGATCGTCAACGAGGTCAAGAACCCGTCCTTCACCTACGACCCGGCGCTGCTCAAGGATGCCAAGCCGGGCAGCACGAAGACCGAAGTCGCGCCGGGACCGAACAATCCGGTGGGCAACATGTGGCTCGGTCTGAGCAAGCCGCACTGGGGCATTCACGGCACGCCGCGACCGGAGCGGCTCGGCCGTGAAGAGACGAACGGCTGCGTGCACCTCACCAACTGGGACGCGCAGCGGCTGTCGACCCTGGCCCGGGCGGGCTTCACCGTCGACGTGCGCAAGTAAGCGCCATGCCCGGCGCACGCGGGCTGCTGCCGGCGGTGCTGCTCGCCGCGGCTGCTGGCGGGTGCAGCGACCGGGCAAGCGATCGTGCCCCGCCCCCGCCACCGCCACCGGCCACGCTCCCGCGTGCTTCCTCGTCGCTGCCGGCCGATCCCCCTGCCGCCGGCGAGTCGGCCGGCGCCGCGCCAGCCGCCGCGAGCAGAACCGCGCCGTTCGACGGGGCGACGGCGACCGGTCTGCCGCGCCTGCTCCTGCCGGTCGAAGGCGTCCGGCCGGCCGAATTGCGGAACACCTTCGCCGAGGGCCGGCCCGGCCACCGCCACGAGGCCATCGACATCATGGCGCCGCGCGGCACCAAGGTCTTCGCCGTCGACGACGGCACGCTGGTCAAGCTCTTCACCAGCGTGTCTGGCGGCCTGACCATCTACCAGTTCGATCGCACCGGCACCTTCGCCTACTACTACGCCCACCTCGACCGCTATGTCGAGGGAGCGAAGGAAGGTGCGCCCCTGCGACGCGGCGACGTGATCGGCTACGTCGGCGTCAGCGGCAACGCCGCGGCCGAGGCGCCACATCTTCACTTCGCCGTTTTCCGGCTCGGCCCGGCGAAGCAGTGGTGGAAGGGTGAGGCGGTCGACCCGTTCGACGCGCTGCACTAGGTAGGCGGCGCGGCGATCAGCGCGTCGGCGTGGTCCGCGGCAGGCTGACGAGAAAGGAGGTGCCACGCACGCCGTCCGACTCGACCCCGACCGTGCCTCCGTGCGCCTCGACCACCTGCTGCACGATGTAGAGGCCGATGCCGAGGCCCGACGATTCGTTCGACGCCCGCCGGCCGCTGCGAAACGGGTCGAAGACGTGCGGCAGCAACTCGGCCGGGATGGCGGCGGCATTGGCGACGCTGAACTCGACGCGCTCCGGCTGGCGGCCGTCGAGGCGCACCCGCACCGGCTCGGTCGCTTCGCCGTGGCGCAGGGCGTTGCCGATGAGGTTGGAGGCGACCTGGGCGAGGCGGTCGCCGTCCCAGCGACCCTCGCCGTCGCCGACCTGCTCCCACTTCAGCTCGCGGTCGGGATGCGCGGCCTGGCTCTCCTGCACGAGGCGCTGCAGCAACGCGCCGAGCTCCATCGGCGCCGGCGTCACGACGATGCCGCCGGCGAGCCGCGCCCGGGCGAGGTCGAGCAGGTCGGCGATCATCCGGCTCATCCGCTTGCCGCTCGACTGGATGCGTGCCGCAGCCTGCCGCGACAGCTCGTTTTCGGCGCGGCGCTCGAGCACCATCGCCGACATCAGGATGGCGCTCAGCGGCCCGCGCAGGTCGTGGCCGAGCATCGCCATCAGCATTTCCGAAAGATGCAGCGTCTCGGTGCGTTCGCGCAGCTGCAGCGCGAGCTGCTGCTTTTGCCGGTGCAGCTGGAAGAACACCTCGGCCTTGTTGACGAGCACGCGCGGTTCGATCGGCTTGTAGAGGAAGTCGACGGCGCCGCTGTCGTAGCCCTTGAAGACGCGGTGGGCGTCGTGGTCGCCGGCGGTGACGAAAATGATCGGGATGTGCCGCGTGCGCTCGCTGCCGCGCATGAGCTCGGCGAGCTCGAAGCCGTCCATCTCGGGCATGTGCACGTCGAGAAAGGCCAGGGCAATGTCGTTCTGCAGCGTGAGCTCGAGCGCCTCGGTGCCGGAGCGGGCCAGCAGCAGCTCGAGGCCGTCGCGCCGGAGCAGCGCGGAGAGCACGAGCAGGTTGTCGTCGAGGTCGTCGACGAGCAGGCACTTGATCGGCGGCAGCGCCGGGCTCGCCGCGGCCGGCACCGTGCTCATGGCAACTGCCGCGTCGGCAAGGACACCAGCAGCTCGGCGATGCCGTCGAGACCCAGCACCTCGCTCGCCGGGTTGCGCGCGATCGCGGAGGAAGGCATCAACGAGACCAGGGCGCTGTCGGGATGCTGCACGACGGCGAGGCCGCCGGCGGAGAGCACGGCCTCGAGGCCGGCTGCGCCGTCCTGATTGGCGCCGGTCAGAACCACACCGAGCAGGCGTTGACCATAGACGTCGGCCGCGGATTCGAAAAGGACGTCGATCGCGGGGCGCGAGTAGTTGACCGGTTCATCGCTGGAAAGCGCCAGGCACGGGCCTTCGTCGATCAAAAGATGATAGTCGGGCGGTGCCACGTAGACCCTGCCGGGCTGCGCCGGCTCCTTGTCCTCGGCCTCCCGCACCGGCAGCGCGCACTTCGACTGGAAGATGTTCACCAGCAGGCTGGGCCGCTCGCGCGGCAAGTGCAGCACGACGAAGAACGTCGCCCGGGCGTTCGCGGGCAGGCCGACGAGCAGGCGCATCACCGCCTCGACGCCGCCCGCCGAGGCGCCGATCACCACCGCCTCGATGCCGTTCAGGCCAGCGGCCTTCATGCGCCGTCGCGCTTCTGGTAGATGCGGTCGTCGCGCACGAGCTCGTCGAAGGCATCGGCGTGGCGCGAGAAGCGCACCGACTCCTTTGCGCCGAGCCCGAGGAAGCCCTTGCGGCAGAGCGCATCGCTGAACAGGCCGAGCGCGCGGTCCTGCAGCTGGCGGTCGAAGTAGATCAGCACGTTGCGGCAGGAAACGAGCTGCACTTCGGCGAAGACGCTGTCGGTGGCCAGGCTGTGGTCGGAAAAGACGATGTTCTTGCGCAGCGACTTGTCGAACACCGCGTTGCCGTACGCCGCGG
>CAXSEJ010000037.1:0-15147 GCA_964236395.1 uncultured Rhizobacter sp. | reverse complement strand
CGTCGCGGCGGCCACGTCCTCGATCGAGCAGATGCTCATCATGCTGAGAGTGAACGGCACGCCGAACCGCTCGGCGGCGCGCGCGGCGAGGATCTCGCCGTCGGCGTGCTGCATGCCGGTGAGGCCGACGGGCGCCAGCGCCACCGGCATGGCCGTGTCGATGCCGACCATGCGCGTCCTGATCGAGCGGCCTTCCATGTTCACGGCCACGCGCTGGCGCAGCTTGATGCGCTGGAAGTCGCTTTCGTTCGCGCGGTAGGTGCTCTCGGTCCACGAGCCCGAGTCGGCGTAGTCGTAGAACATGCGCGGCACGCGCTGCCTGGCGAGTTCGCGCAGGTCGGCGATGCTGGTGATGACGTTCATGGGCGGCTCGTTCGCTGGCGAAGGGCGGCAACGATGCTAATGCCCTGCGCCAAGCCAATAGGCACCGGACGTTCGCTCTCGCAAAGTCACCGACGTCGTAGACGGGTCATGCGCCGCGACCTCTTCGGTCAGCCTGTGGCGGGGAGTACGACCACGCCGTCCTCATCTGCGCAGACCTTGTCGCCGCTATGAATCAGGGCATCGCCGATTGTGATGGTTACGCCGACCTGGCCTTCATCCCGCTTCATGCTCTTGAGTGGATGCGAATGAAGCGCCTTGATCCCCAGGCTGAGCGTCCCCAACACCGCCGCATCACGAACGCATCCGAAGATGACGGCTCCGCCCCAACCATTCTTCACTAAGTCCAACGCGATGACGTCCCCAAGCAAAGCGCAACGTCTGCTGCCGCCACCATCGACGACCAGGATTCGCCCGTCGCCGCTGGTCTGACTCAGTTCCTTGATCCGGGAGTTGTCCTCGAAGCACTTGACAGTCACAGCCGGTCCGGAGAACTGACGCACCCCCCCGAAGTCTCTCAACTCGACAGGGAGTATTCCGGCGTCGGGATGCTGATCGCACAGATCGGTGGTTTTGTACATGTGACTGCTTCGACGAGCCCGGATTGCCCAGCACTGTCGCCGGGATGGTTACACGAGACTGCGCATGGCGATGACGGCAGCCCTGGGTGCGCTCAGCACTCGACAATCGAGCACGAGCTGGACGTCCGTCATCGCGGTTGACGTCGAAAAATGCGCCAACATGACCACGTCGCAGTCGGTCATCTGCCGAGCACCCTCTGCCACCAGCCAATTGTGCAGGGCGACGTCGCCGCTTCGCGCTGCCGCGTGCGCGGCTGGTATGCAATGCGCGCGCAAGCTCGGACGCAGTCGGCGTGCCAGCGCCATCGCCTGAAACTCTTCTTCCATCGAGTGCATTGCCGGCGCAAACGTGCCGAGCAGGCCGATCCGTGAGCCTGCTCCCAGCGCCGCACTGAACATCGCTTCGTTCGGCTTGAGCACGGGCACTTGGGTGGCCCCCGCCGCCTTCGCGATTGCTTCGCCAAAGGCCGAACACGTGAACAGGACGCCCTGCGCCCCAGCCGAGATAGCGTGCTGCGCCAGCCGCCCAATGCGCTGCACCATCGTCACCGTCATGCCACCGTCAGCCTCCAGGTCGGCCGGCAGGGCGTCGTCGATCAGATTGACGAGCCTTGCCTCGGGCCATTCGGTGGCGAAGGCAGCCTCCGTCGGCGCCATCGCGGCGTAGACGGCGTGGATGAGGGCGATGCGCGGAACAGCAATGCTCATCCGGAAATCTCCGTCACTCGGGACGAATGTTCTTGTCCTTGATCACCTTCGACCACCTGCGCGATTCCTCGGCGATGAAGGCACCGAACTCCTCCGGTGTACCGCCTCCGACCAGATTGCCGGCCACGGTGATGCGTTGCGCCAACTCCGGATCGCTCAAAGCGCGATTTATCGCCTGGTTCAGCTTGGCGATGACTGCAGGCGGCGTCCCCCTGGGCGCGACGATGCCGAACCAGTTGGACATCTCCATGTCCTTGTGACCCAGCTCGGCAAATGTCGGCACGTCCGGAAGCTGCGGCAGGCGCTGAGGGGTGGCCACAGCGAGTGCCCTCATCCGGGGAGGACTGGACTTCAGGTAGCCGAGTGACGCGGGAAGCATGTCGAACATGAAGTCCACGGTGCCCGCGATCAGGTCATTCGTGGCCGGCCCGCCGCCCCTGTAAGGCACGTGGATCATCTTGGCACCGACGGCGTCTTCGAGCATCTCGCCCGCAAGGTGAAAGCTTCCGCCCGATCCGGCCGAGGCGTACGTGACCTTGCCGCTGTTGCGCTTGGCGTAGGTGTCGAAGTCCTTAAACGACTTGAGCGGCGACTTGTCTGCCGAAACGACCATCACGAGCGGCCCGCGCTCGATCAGGATTACCGGGACCAAGTCCTTTGCGGGGTCGTAGCCGAGCTTCGGAAAGAGCGTCTTGTTGACGGCGAGAGGTGCGAAGTTGCCGATGCCGATGGTGTAGCCGTCGGGCGCCGCGCGGGCGATGAATTCGGTGCCGATGTTGCCGCCCGCCCCCGGCTTGTTGTCGATGATCACCGTCTTGCCGAAATAGCCGCCGATCTTTTCCGCCACTTGGCGCGCGCGGGTGTCCGAGCTTCCGCCGGCGGCATAGGGCACAACGAGCGTGATCACCTTCGCCGGGTAGTCCTTGGCGGAGTCTTGTGCCAGCACCAAAGGGGCGCTGCCTGTGAGGCAAAAGGCCGTCGCCAGAGCGACAGCGCGGCGGCGACTCAAATTCAAGGTTCTGTTCATGTCTGTCTCCATTGAAAGGGCTGTAAAGGCCTCTGGACCAACGTCACAGCGGGTCCGCTCGGGGCTTAGAAAGAATCCGGGATTGGCTCGACTCCTTCGTCGTCGCGACTCACGACAGCGCCGCAAAAGCCTTGCTGAAGAAGTCGACCGAGCCGAAGTTGCCCGACTTCAATGCGAGATGCACCCCGCTGCCGTCAGCCACCGCGCACTCGGCATGGCACCACGGCACGCCAGGGTCGATCTGGCGGCCGATGCGCATCCGCGAAATGCCCAGTGCCTGGACGCACGCGCCCGCTGTCTCGCCACCGGCGATGACCAACTGGCGCACGCCGTTCTGTACGAGACCGCGCGCGATTGCGGACAAGGTCCGCTCGACCATTTCGCCAGCCCGATCGGCGCCGAGCTCGGAGTGCAGTGCCTTGACCCGAGCCGGCTCCGCGGTCGCATACACCAGCGCAGGCCCACTGGCCAGGTGGCCTTGCGCCCAGGTCAGCGCCTCGCTCGTCACGTCTCGGCCCGAGGCGATTGCCATGAGATCAATCGCATAGCCGGCACCACCGGATCGCAGGAAATGCAGAACCTGGGCATTGGTCGCCACCGAGCAACTGCCTGACACGAGCCCACGCAGGCCGCTTGCGGGCGGCAAAGCCGCCGCCGCCTCGCTCGGCGCGATTCCCAGGTTTTGGGGCAAGCCAATCGCTACGCCCGAGCCCGCGACCAGCAGCGGGAGATCGGCAAAGGCACGGCCCATCGTCATCAGATCCCTGTCCGAGACAGCGTCGACGATGGCCAGGCCAACGCCCTGCGCATGCAGTTCCTGCATCCGCGCTCGAATGGCTCCCTCACCCTCATTCACGCTGGCGAAGCCGATCAGCCCCACCTTCGCCTGGCTCTGACGCTGCAAGACACGAACCAGGTTCGAGTCGTGCATCGGAGTCAACGGATGGTCTCGCATGCCGCTCTCGCCGAGCAGGACATCCCCGACGAAGAGGTGACCCTGAAACACGGTGCGCTGGTTGGCCGGAAAAGCGGGGCACGCGATGGCGAACCGGCAGCCGAGCTCGCCCATCAGGGCCTCGGCCACGGGACCGATGTTGCCCCGGTCTGTGGAGTCGAACGTCGAGCAAACCTTGAAATAGATCTGCGCCGGTCCGCGAGCGCGAAGCCAGCGCAACGCTTCTATCGATTGCGCCACCGCCTCGGCGGGCGCGATGGTTCGTGACTTCAGGGCGACGACGATCGCATCGGCGTCGATCGTCGAGCCATCTGCCGGCACGCCGATGGTCTGCACCACCCTCATCCCCGCCCGCACAAGGTTGTTGGCGAGGTCGGTGGCGCCGGTGAAATCGTCGGCAATGCAACCGAGCTTCAATTCGGACTCACGCAGCCTTGATCGCTTGCGCCACCGCAGCACCGAAGGCCTTGCACCCGATCGTTCCGCCCAGATCGGCCGTGCGCTTGGCCGGGTCGGCGAGCACACGATCGACGGCTGCCTCCATCTCTGCGCCCGCCCTGGTGAGCCTGGGTACCTTGTGGTGCTCACCCATCCAGGAAACGAGCATCGCCACCGACAGGATCATGGATGTCGGGTTGGCCTGGTCCTTGCCCTGCAGGTCGGGTGCCGATCCGTGCTGGGCTTGGGCGCAGCAATTGGTGTCACTGGCCATCATCGACCCAGCCAAGCCCAAACTGCCGGAAAGTTCGCTTGCGAGATCCGAAAGGATGTCGCCGTAGAAGTTGGTCGCCACCAGCACGTCGAAGCGCTCGGGCTGGCGCACCAAGTGAGCAGTCGACGCATCCACCAGCAGGTCGTCGAGCTCGACTTCGGGAAACTCGCTGGCTACGTTGCGCACGCATTCCAGAAAGAGGCCGTCCGTCATGTGGAAGCTGTTGGCTTTGTGAATCGCCGTCACCTTCCTGCGCCGCTTCATCGCCAGCTCGAACGCACGACGAGCGATGCGGTCGCTGCAGTGCCGCGTGATCTTGCGTGTGGACAGGGCCATGTCGGGGCTGGGCATGACCTCCCCCCAGCCTCGGCTCATGTTGCGGTCGGGATAGAAGCCTTCAGTGGCCTCGCGCATGATCACGAGGTCCATGCTCTTTCCGGGCTTGAGGTTGGACTCGAGGAAGGGGCGGGTCCGAGCCGGGCGCACGTTGGCGTACAGGTCGAGGCCGATGCGAAAGCCCGCGGACACGTTGCGTCCGCCCTTCTCCGGCGCGGGGTAGTCGGCGTGCGACTGGGTGCCGAGGATGACGCCGTCGTACGTGCGGGCGCGTACCAGGACGTCTTCGCGCAGGGTGGTGCCGTACTTCTCCAGGCTGACGAAGCCGACGTCGTCGAAGTCGTAGGAGAGGCCCAAGCCGTAGGCCTTGTCAGCCTCGTCCAGGACGGTCATCGCGGCAGTGACGATTTCGGGGCCGATACCGTCGCCCGGCAAGACAAGGATCCGCATGTGCTTCCCAACGCGCAGAGTGGCGCAACAAGGAGGACTATACGAACCGGCTTGTACTAGGTCAAGGCTAAGTACAAACGCCTACTGAACGGCTGGGCGAGCAACAAAGGCGACTTCCGCCCTAAAGGTGAACCTCTATCTGTCGTGTGCGATCGTTGACCAACCTAGTGCCGGCGGTGAGGTCACCCGTCTTGATCGCCCGAACCACATCGAGGTGCTGACGCAACCGGTGCGACGCCTCGAGCCGGTCACCCGCTTCCAGCATGTCGAGCAGCTCAAGATGCTCTTCGCACTGGCGGCGCATGCGGGCACGGTCCTGCACCGAGCCTGTCTGCGAGTGGTACTCGATGAGACGACGCGACTGGTTCACCGTTCGAAGCGCGTCGATAAGGAAGCGGTTGTTGGAGCAGGCAACGAGAGCTTCGTGAAATTCGGACCCCGCGCGAAACCGTTCGGCGGCCGTCCAGCGCTCTATCCCGCCATCGAGCAGTTGCTCCTGTTCCTTGCGCACCCGGTCGAACAGCGCCGGGTCGATGCGAAAGGTCGGCTCCAGGATCGCCGCCGGCTCGATGATCATTCGGAATCGATAGCTTTCGCGGTGCGAGTCCACTGTGTTCAGGATCGGGCGGAACGTCCAGCCGCGACCCGGCTTGCGCTCCGCCATTTGCTCGCGAGCCATGCGATTGAGCACCCGCTGCACCTGCGGGCGAGTCAAGCCGTAGCGATCCATCAAGTCAGCTTCCGAAACCTCGTCGGAGAGTAGGCCGCTCAGCCGATCGTCGGCGATCCGCATGTAGGTGGCTTCATCGGACTCGTCGTCCTGCGGCACGTGCATCCGCCGCAACTCGGCCGAATCCTTCGTGACAAAGAAGCCTCGATTCCGAATCGACTCCACGGCGCCCACCTGCTCCAGAAACTGCAGGGCCTTACGGACCGGCGACCTGGACACGTCGAGCTCGTCCGCAAGCGCCTGCTCCGTGAGGCGGTGGCCCACAGGCAAGTCCCAACGCGAGACGAGTTCCAAGACGCGCGCAGCAAGCACCGGAGCAAGTCCGCTTGGGATAGCGATTCTGGGTCTGGGCACGTCTCGTCGATTGGGTTAAGTCAGCTCTTGATGCATTATGCATTTGGGCACTAAGCCTCGTCTTCGGGCTCTCGCCCGATGTCGTCGAACAAGGGCAGGCCGGAGTCGGCGCGCGGCTCGTGCACGGCCAGCGGCTCGACGGCTGCGGCCACGCTGGCCGGCGCCACCAGGTCGGCGAGCCGCGCCAGGTTGCCGGCGCGCACGCCGAGCAGCCGCAGCCGCCGCGCCAGGTCGACGCGCTTCAGGCACTGCCCGGCGGCGCGACGGATCTCGCGGCCGTCGAGCGTGTGCGCAGGCAGCGTGAGGTCGCGCGTGGCGATGCGGAAGTCGTCGAAGCGCAGCTTGATGCCGATGGTCCTCGCGGCATAGCCCTTGCGCGCCAGGTCGCCGGCAAGTTGCTCGCACAGCCGCGTGAAGATGGCGCCGAGGTCGGCCCGGTCGCGCACCGCATGCAGGTCGCGCTCGAACGTGGTCTCGCGGCTGATCGACTTCGGCTCGCTCCACGTCACCACCTCGCGCTCGTCGCGGCCGTGCGAGGCGGCGTGGAGCCAGGCGCCGTAGCTCTTGCCGAACTGCGCGACAAGGTACGCCGGGTCGGCGCCGGCGATGTCGCCGATCGTCTTCAACCCGATCGCCTCGAGCCGGGCGGCTGCTTTCGGGCCGATGCCGTTGACCTTGCGCGCCGCCAGCGGCCAGATGCGATGGGCGATGTCGGCATGACCGAGGAGCGTGAGGCCGTCGGGCTTGTCCAGCTCGGAGGCGATCTTCGACAGCAGCTTGTTCGGCGTGATGCCGACCGAGCAGGTGAGGCCCGTGCGCGAGTGCACGGCTTCCTTGAGCGCCAGGCCGACAGCGCGGCCGTCGTCGTCGTGCACGCCGGGCAGCTTGCTCAGGTCGACGTAGATCTCGTCGATGCCGCGGTCTTCGACGTGCGGCGCGATTTCGCGCACGGCCGCCTTGAACAGACGCGAGTAGGTGCGGTACTGGTCGAAGTCGACCGGCAGCAGCACCGCGTCGGGCGCGAGCACGGCCGACTTCATCATGCCCATCGCCGAGAACACGCCGAGCTTTCGCGCTTCGTAGGTGCTCGTCGTGACGACACCACGGCCGACGTAGTCTCGGAGCGAGAAGAAGCCGTGCGTGCCGTCGGCGAGGGTGCGCGGCTGGCGGTCGCGGCCGCCGCCGATCACCACGGCGCGGCCACGCAGCTCCGGGTAGCGCAGCAGCTCGACCGACGCGTAGAACGCATCCATGTCGAGGTGGGCGATCAACCGGGCCATGCTGCCCTGACTGTACGGGCATACAGCCGGTTTGTCGCAGTGCAGCGCGCTCGCGGCGGCGGTGCGCTGGCGCTGCCGCGGTCGGTGTCTGGCCCGGCGCGACGGCGCCGGCAGGGCCTGGCTCAGGCGCGCAGGACGCTGCTCTTGAACATGCCGCGGTCGGCGCTGCCGTAGGCGGAGTAGAGCGTCACGCCGTCGCGCGGCAGGAGCACGTCGATGGCGCGGTCGAGCGCCGCGGTGGCCCGGGCCAGCGACTCGCGCTGGGCCGCGACCTGGCCGCTCGCCGTGGCCAGGCGGTTGCGCAGTGCGGCGGGAATGCGGCCCGACTTTGCCGCGTTCGAAAACTGGCCGATGGCGCTCGCCAGCGCCCGGTGCAGCTCGGCGGCGTGGAGGTCGATCGCCGAGGCGTCGCGGGCGCGCAGCGCGTTGCCGAGCGAGGCCAGGCGCGACTCGACGTCGGAGAGGCGTTCCTCGAGTTCCGAGCCGACCGATGGCGCCGCGATCGCAGCCGGCGCCAGGTCCAGCCCCGCCATCAAGCCTTCACCTTCGCCAGCAGTTCCTCGGCGTTGGCGATCAGCTTGTCGGCGATGGCCGCCGGGTCGACCCGGAAGCTGCCGTCGGCGACGGCCTGCGACATGCGGGCGACCTTGGCGGCATCGAAATCGGCCGAGCTGCCGCCCGACAGCAGCGTCGCCGCCGTGCTGGACAGCGCCACGGTGGCGCTCGCATCGACGCTCGCCGCAGCAGGCGCCGGGGTGCCCGTGCCGGCCGCCGTCCTGGGGACGTCGGCCGCCGCGGCCGGCGTGCCGGCAGCAGGGGTAAATAGCGGTTTATCAGCCGGGGGTCCGATCTTCATAAGGTTCTCCAAGCGGCGCCGCGGTGAGCAGAGCCCGTCATCATGGACGGACTATCGGTCTCTCCGGCAGCGACTTTAGAGAATTCTCGTCGGGTGGCCTGGGGCCGGGGCCGGCCCGGTGTCACGGCGTGAAGGCGAGGCGTCTTTCGCCCGATGGCAGGCCGGAGACGACCGCACCGCCCTCGATCCTGACCCGGGCCGACTGGCCCTCGATGCCGTTGCTCATCGCCAGGCCCGTGCTCTCGAGCGCAAAACCGGGGCCGGCGGCGACGACGCGCACGGGGTCGCCGGCGGCGAAGTACTGGCGGGCCTTGATGTGTGTCTGGCGCACGGCCTGGCCGGGGCGGAGCGACTGCGCCAGCGTGCGCCCGGCGACTTGCCGGCGCTCGGTGAAGGCGGCGCCGTTCTCTTCGGCGAGGTCGACATCGGCTTCGTCGAGGTCGGCCTCGGCGACGACGCTGCCCGCCTGGGCGCCGGCCGCCAGCACGAGCGCCCGGCCCCATGCCTTGACGGTGAGCGGGAGGTAGACGTTCCAGGCGACCGCGCCGCTCGTGCAGCGCAAGCCGATGCGCGTGCGGCCCCACATGCGGGCGTTCGGCGGCAGATAGGGTTCGATCCGCTCGCACGGCGCCAGGTGCAGCCGCGGGTCGAGCTGGCCCAGCACGACCTCGATGCGTGGGCCGCCGGCCGCGGCCGCCGGGCCGAGGGCGAGCTGGCGGACCTGCTCGGCGAGGCCGGCATCGAGCGCGGGTGCAGCGGCGTCGGCGGCATTGGCCGGCAGGGCGCTCGCGGCCAGCCCGAGCAGGCCGACGATCAGCCGGGTCGCGAAACGCAAGGCGCCGCGGCGCGTGGCCCGGGCGAGCGGTGACAAGAGCACGATGGACATCATGCCGGCACTGTAGGACCGCAGGTGCGACGCGAGACGACGAACTGGCCGCCTTAGGCCGCCCTGTTCGCGCCTATGTCGGTGATGGCCACTTCCGACAATGCCTTCACATCGCCGTGGCCCGACCGGCAGGTCCACGGCATACGTTTCAGGAAGGCAGCCCATGATCAACCGACTCACCGAGACGCTCGACTTCCAGGCCCAGGCGCTGCAGCTGCGTTCGGAGCGGCAGCGCCTCGTCGCCGGCAACATCGCCAATGCCGACACGCCGGGCTACCAGGCCCGCGAGATGGACTTCGCCAAGACCTTGCAGGCGGCCACCGGGTCGCTCGCCGCGGCCAGCACGGTGGCGACTTCCCACTCCCGTCATATCGGCAGCTCCGCAGCCGGCTTGAGCGGCGGCCGGGTCGGCAGCGAGCTGCTCTACGCCACGCCGGCCCAGACCAACCTCGACCGCAATACCGTCGACATGGACCGCGAGCGGGCCAGCTTCGCCGACAACGCCGTCAAGTACGAGGCGACCCTGCGCTTCATCAACGGCAACGTGCGGACCACGCTGTCGGCCATCACCGGCCAATAAAGGAATCGCCATGAGCATGCTGTCGATCTTCAACGTCTCCGGCAGCGCGGCCAGCGCGCAGAGCCAGCGCCTGAACGTGGTCGCTTCCAACCTGGCCAACGCCGACACGGTGGCCGGCCCGAACGGCCAGGCCTACAAGGCGCGCCAGGTGCAGTTCCAGACCCAGCTGATGGGCGCGAACGGCAACGACCCGACGGCGGCCGGCGTGCGCGTGAGCAGCGTGAGCGAAGACGCCACCCCCGGCCGGCGCGTGCACGACCCGAAGCACCCGAGCGCCGATGGCGAGGGCTACGTGACCTACAGCAACGTCAACGCGGTCGAGGAGATGGTCAACATGATCTCGGCCTCGCGCTCGTACCAGAACAACCTCGAAGTCATGAACACCGCCAAGACCCTGCTGCTGAAGACGCTGCAGCTCGGCCAGGGCTGAGAAAGACACCGATGGCCATCACCGCCCCCACCACCAGCCACCCGGCGAACGGCGTCACCGTCGCCTCGACGCCGCCGGCCAGCGCCGCCGCCGATGCCGCCACCACGTCGGACCGGTTCTTGCGCCTGCTCGTCGCGCAGATGCAGAACCAGGACCCGCTGAGCCCGATGGACAACGCCCAGGTGACGAGCCAGATGGCGCAGATCAACACCGTGAGCGGCATCGAGAAGCTCAACACCACCGTCGCCGGCCTGTCGACCCAGTTCATGCAGCTGCAGGCGGTGCAGGGCGCCGCGCTGGTCGGCCACGACGTCGTCGTCGCCGGCAACCGGCTGGCGGTCGACGAGGCTTCCGCGACCGGCGAGGGCGGCTTCGAGCTCGCCGGCCCGGCCGATGCGGTGAAGGTGGAGATCCTGGCGCCGAGCGGCGCCGTGCTGCAGACGATCAACCTGGGCGCCGAAAGCGCCGGCGTGCACAGCTTCGAGTGGCCGGCCGGCACGGCGACGAGCGGCAGCGGCCTGACCTTTCGTGCCAGCGCCACGCGCGGCGGCGTCGCCACGCCGGTGACGGCGCTGATGCGCGACCGCGTCGAGGCGGTCAGCACGAGCGGCAACAGCTTCAACCTCGAGCTGCGCAATTCCGGCACCGTGGCCTACGGCTCGGTGAAGGCCTTCAACTAACACGACGAGGAACCACCATGGGCTTCCAGCAAGGTCTTTCCGGCCTCAACGCCTCGAGCAAGAACCTCGAGGTCATCGGCAACAACATTGCCAACGCCAACACGCATGGCGCGAAGGTGGCGCGTGCCGAGTTCGCCGACCTCTACGCCAACGCCATCGGCGGCAGCAACAGCGCCGTCGGCATCGGCGCGACGGTCGCCGCCGTCGCCCAGCAGTTCACGCAGGGCAACATCAGCACCACCGACAACCCGCTCGACATCGCCATCAACGGCAACGGCTTCTTCGAGGTGAGCAGCCCGGCCGGCGCGATTTCGTACACCCGCAACGGCGAGTGGAAGGTCGACAACGCCGGCTTCGTCGTCAACAACCAGCAGCAGCGGCTGATGGGGTACCCGGCCGACGCCACCGGCACCATCGTCCCCGGTGCGGCTGCGGCTCTGCAGATGCCCACCGGCGGCATCACGCCGGCGACGACGACCCGCGTGACGATGGAGATGAACCTCGACACGCGCCTGCCCGTGACGCTGCCCTCGGCCGGCGCGCCGATCGACTTCACCGACCCGTCGACCTACAACAACGCCACGTCGCAGACGGTCTACGACGCGCGCGGCCAGGACGTCTCGCTCACCTACTACTTCCAGCGCGCCGGGGCCGACACCTGGAACGTGTACGTCGCGGCCAACGGCGTGCCGATCGCGACAGCCGGCGGCAATCCGGCGGCCTCGACGCAGATCACCTTCCCCGCCAACGGCGGCGCGCCGACGGCGCCGGTCGGTACCGTGGCGATCACCATTCCCTCGGTCACCAACGCCGCCGGCGCGACGACGGCACCGATCGCCGGCGTGGCGCTCGACGTCTCCGGCGCCACCAGCTACGGCGCGCAGTTCGGCGTCACCAACCTCGGCCAGGACGGCTACGCCAGCGGTCAGCTGATCGGCGTGCAGTTCGAGAGCAACGGCATCATCAACGCGCGCTACTCGAACGGGCAGACACGGCCCGCCGGCCAGCTCGAGCTCGCCACCTTCCGCAACCCGCAGGGCCTGCAGCCGCAGGGCGGCAACGGCTGGACGCGCACGGTGGCCTCGGGCGCCCCGACCGTCGGCGTGCCCGGCGCCGGCAACCTCGGCGTGCTGCAGGCCGGTGCCCTCGAAGAGTCGAACGTCGACCTCACCGGCGAGCTGGTCGAGATGATCACCGCGCAGCGCGTCTACCAGGCCAACGCGCAGACGATCAAGACGCAGGACCAGATCCTGCAGACGATCGTGAACCTGCGGTAATCGCCATGGACCGGATGATTTACCTGTCGATGTCGGGCGCCAAAGCAACCATGCAGCGGCAGGAAATCCTTGCCAACAACCTCGCCAACGTCTCGACGGCGGGCTTTCGCGCCGAGCTGCAGGCCTTTCGCGCCGTGCCGGTGCAGGGCAGCGGCGCCAGCACCCGCGTCTATGCGCTCGAATCGACGCCGGGCTACGACAGCTCGCCCGGGCAGGTGGCCGCGACCGGCCGCAACCTCGACGTGGCGATGAAGGGCAACGCCTGGCTCGCCGTGCAGGGGCTCGACGGCACCGAGGCCTACACCCGCGCCGGCGCGCTCGACGTCTCGGCCGACGGCACGCTCGTCACGCTGACGGGACTCACGGCCCTCGGAGACGGTGGCCCGATCCAGGTGCCGCCGAACACGCAGGTCGCCGTCGCCGCCGACGGCACGGTGAGCGCCAGCGACGCCAACGGCCGCAGCACGCCGCTCGGCAGGCTCAAGCTCGTCACGCCCGAAGCGCCGCTGACGCGCGGCACCGACGGCCTGTTCCGCGGCGCCGACGGCGACCTCGCCGCCGACGCCACCGCCCGGGTGCAGGACGGCGCCCTGGAGGGCTCCAACGTCAGCGCCGTGGAGACGATGGTGGCGATGATTTCCGCCGCGCGCCAGTTCGAGGCCCAGATGAAGATCATGTCGACGGCCGAGGCCGACGAGAAGTCGGCGGCGCAGCTGCTCTCGATGGGCTGAGCATTCCGCGGTTGCCACGGTTTCCACGGTCGCCACGGCTGCCACGGTCGCCACGGTCGCCGCGGCGCCTTCGGGCGGAAAAGCCCGGGATCGAGCCGCCTATTCCCTGCTTCATTGACGGCCGCCGCGCTGCACCATCGCGGCAATAGACCGGAGCCTCGCCATGATGCGTTCCCTGTGGATTTCGAAGACCGGAATGGAAGCCCAGCAGACCCAGCTGGACACCATCTCCAACAACCTCGCCAACGTCTCGACGAACGGCTACAAGCGCTCGCACGCGGTGTTCGAGGACCTGATGTATCAGAACCTGCGCCAGGCCGGCGCGGCGAGCAGCGACCAGACGCAGATTCCGACCGGCCTGCAGGTGGGGCTCGGCACGCGTGCCGTGGCGACGGCACGCAACTTCAGCCAGGGCAACCTGCAGCAGAGCTCGAACCCGCTCGACGTCGCCATCCGCGGCAACGGCTTCTTCCAGATCCAGATGCCCGACGGCACGACCGGCTACACCCGCGACGGCTCGTTCCAGGTGAGCGCGCAGGGGCAGCTCGTCACCAACAACGGCTACACGGTGCAGCCCGGCATCACGATCCCCGCCGCGGCACAGAGCGTGACCATCGGCAACGACGGCACCGTCTCGGTCGTGCTCCCCGGGCAGGCGTTGCCGCAGACGGTCGGCCAGATCCAGGTGGCCGGCTTCGTCAACACCGGCGGCCTCGAGCCGAAGGGGCAGAACCTCTACGCCGAGACGGCGGCTTCGGGCACGCCGAACACCGGCGCGCCGGGCCAGAACGGCCTCGGCACCGTGCAGCAGGGCTTCGTCGAGACCTCGAACGTCAACGTCGTCGAGGAACTCGTGCAGATGATCCAGACGCAGCGCGCCTACGAGCTCAACTCGAAGGCCATCCAGACCTCGGACCAGATGCTGCAAAAGCTGGCCCAGCTGTGATGAAGACCGCCGAACTCCAGCGCATCGCCGGCCTCGTCGCCTGCGCCGCCATCCTCGCCGCCGTCTTCGCCAGCCTCGGTGGCTGCGCCGAGCTCAACCCGCGCCCGCCGGTCGACCTGGCGACGCCGATCTACGCCGCACCGCAGCCGGTGGCGGCCGCGCCGGTGAGCAATGGCGCCATCTTCCAGGCGGCGCAGTACCGGCCGCTGTTCGAGGACTACCGGGCGCGCCTGGTCGGCGATTCGCTCACGGTGCAGATCGTCGAGAAGATCTCGGCGACGCAAAAGAGCACCAGCTCGATCGACAAGAGCGGCAAGCTCGCCGCCGGCGTGACGGCGCTGCCGCTGCTGTCGGCGAACTCGTTCAACCGCGCCAGCGCCGCCGCCAACACGAGCATCACCTCGACCGGCGCCGGCACCACCGAGAACAGCAACGACTTCGCCGGCACGATCACGGCGGTCGTCACCGGCGTGCTGCCGAACGGCCACCTTCTGGTCGCGGGCGAGAAGCAGATCGGCGTGAACCACAACGTCGACGTGCTGCGCTTTTCCGGCCAGGTCGACCCGCGCATGATCCAGAGCGGCAACGTCGTGGCGTCGGCGCAGATTGCCAACGTGCGCATCGAGCAGCGGGGCCGCGGCGCCCAGGCCGAAGCGCAGGGAATAGGCTGGCTCGGACGCTTCTTTTTGAACGTTCTGCCCATTTGAGTTTGAGAAGAATCGACCGCACGCTTCCGGCTGTGCTCTCGATGAACTTCCCCGAACGACTCCTCCGCGCCGCGCTCGTCGCCGCCACCTTCCTCGCCAGCGCCGCCGTCTGGTGGCCGGCGCCGGTCCAGGCGGCGCGGATCAAGGAAGTCGCCTCGGTCCAGGGCGTGCGCATGAACCAGCTGGTCGGCTACGGCCTCGTCGTCGGCCTCGACGGCACCGGCGACCAGACCACCTCGGCCCCGTTCGCGACGCAAAGCCTGATCGCGCTGCTGCAGCAGATGGGCGTCACGGTGCCGCCCAGCACCAACCTGCAACTGAAGAACCTGGCCACCGTGATGGTGACGGCGCAGCTGCCGGCCTTCGCCCAGCCCGGCCAGCAGATCGATGTCAACGTCTCTTCGCTGGCCAACGCCAAGAGCCTGCGCGGCGGCACCCTCATCGCCACACCGCTCAAGGGCGCCGACGGCCAGATCTACGCCCTCGCCCAGGGCAACATGATCGTCGGCGGCGCCGGCGCCTCGGCCGCCGGCTCGAAGG
>CAXSEJ010000036.1:9964-15481 GCA_964236395.1 uncultured Rhizobacter sp. | reverse complement strand
GGCCAGGTCGACATCACGAGCGGCAAGTTCGTGTTCTCGGCGAGCGAGGCGTTCTGGGTCGAGAACGGCAAGATCCAGTACCCCGTCAAGGGCGCCACGCTGATCGGCAACGGCCCCGACGCGCTGACGCGGGTGAGCGCCATCGGCAACGACATGCAGCTCGACACCGGTGTCGGCGTGTGCGGCAAGGAAGGCCAGAGCGTGCCGGTCGGCGTCGGCCAGCCGACGCTGCGCATCGACCGGCTGACGGTGGGTGGGACGGCCTAGGGCGCGCGCCGCCGTCGTGTCGCCACGGCCGCCGCGGTGACCACCACCGCGGTCGCCACCCAGGCCCATGCCACGGCCACGACCGGCCCGAGTGGCCGGTACATGACGGCATCGACGGCGTGGAGCGAGACGGCTTCGACGAGCAGGAGCGCCGCCATGGCGGCGCTGGCGCAGGTGGCCAGGGCCGCCAGGCGGTCGCCGCGCGCGAGGCGCCAGGCGATCGTGCCCGCGGCCACCCACAGCACAGCGACCGTGGCGATCAGCGCCGCCTGCCACGGCTCGCGCCCGGCATACCCGTCGTGGGACCGCAGCAACGACTGGGCCGCGTCGTGCCACCAATACCGCCAGCCGAGCAGGAGCTCGACGGCGAACGCCCCCTGGGCTGCGGCCACGGCGTTCCACCGCAAGCGCGCCGATGCGGGCCGCCCCGCTGCTTGCTTGCTGGCGAGCGCCGCGACGGCACACGAACAGGCGCCGAGCAGCAGGCTTGCATCGACTCCGAACAGCGTGTGCTTCATGGCGACGGCCGCGATGGCTGAGGAAGGGAGACGCACGCGGTGCAGTCTGTGAACGTCGACATCGCCTTCCTCGTCTTTGCAGCCGCATCGCTGCTCGCTTTCCGGATGTGGCGACCGGCCGTGGCCGTGCTGATCGTGTTTCTCGGTGGCTGGATTCTGCTGCCGGTCGGCCGCTACCCGGCCGCTTCGCTGGCGGCCCCCTTCCCGTACTGGATCATCGGCCTGGCCTTGCCGTCCGACCTGCTCGTGACGAAGGCCTGGATCGCGCCGGTCGTGGCGCTGGCCGGCGCGGCGCTGTTCGATCGCCCGGCGCTGCGGTCGTTTCGTGCGCACTGGCTCGACCTTCCGGTCGTCCTGTGGTGCGCCTGGCCGCTGCTCGCCTCGGTCTTCGTCGCCGAGCTCCGCCCGTCACCGCCGCTCGCCGCGGCGTACCTCACGGGCTGCTGGGCAGCGCCCTGGCTGCTCGGCCGCCTCTACTTCGCCACCGCCGACGGGCAACGGCTGCTGGCAAAGGGCCTGGCGGTCTCGGCTCTCGCCTGCCTGCCCTTCAGCGTGATCGAAGGCATCGGCGGACCGCACGTCTACGGCTGGCTCTACGGGCCGCATCCGTTCCGCTTCGACGGCGACGCGCGCTATGTCGGCTTTCGGCCGATCGGCTTCTTCGAGCATGGCAACCAGTTCGGCCTCTGGATGTCGCTCTGTGCGCTCGCGGCCACCTGGCTCGCCGTCACGGCGCCCATTGGGGGCCGCGGACGCTGGCGTGCCATCGCCCTCGGGCTGGTTGTCCTGGCAGTCGCCGCCCAGTCGGTCGGCGCGATCGTGCTGCTCGCCGTCGGCGTGCTCGTTCTCGCGACACGCGGGCGCGCCTGGCTGCGCCGTGTGGCGGCCATGGCCCTGCTCGCGTTCGCCGCCGCCGGTGCGGTTTACCTTTCCGGCGCGGTGCCGATCACGTACATCGCAAAGGAGACGTCGGTCGGCCGCCGCGTTGTCGACACCTTGCGCAGCGCAGGCCGCGGCTCGTTCGCCTGGCGAATCTCGCAAGATCAGAAGCTGCTCGGCGAGGCGATGAGGTCGCCGGCGACCGGCAGCCAGCAGTGGGACTGGTGGCGCGCCAAGGACATCCGGCCATGGGGGCTGCCGCTGCTGGTCATCGGCCAGCTCGGCTTGGTCGGTCTGTGCCTGCTGCTCGCCACGCTGCTCGGCCCCGTCGCTGCGGCCGCCCGATGGCCACCGCGCGGCAGCGGCCTTCAGCTGCTCATGGCGAGCCTCGTCGTGCTCTCGCTCGTCGACGCGCTGATGAATTCCTTCATCTTCTTCCCCGCGATCGTGGCGGCAGCGGCCATCGCCGGACCTGCGACTCGACGACGGGAGGGCTTCGAGACGACCCGTTTCGATGAACTCGCCCGGGTCGAGAACGCGATCACGGCTGTCAGCAGCACAGCCCGACCAGAAACTTAAAGCCGCCGGGTGGCAGTCTGAGCGAGACGTGTCAGCGCTTGCAAAGCCGCGGCACGGTCGCCGCGTGCAAGGTCGCTCGACTGCAACTGAACCAACTGATCGCCCCGCTGAGCAACGATCATGGCCATGTCGTTGAGGATGCGCGCGGCTTGCCCGCGGTCTCGACGAGGGCGGTCACACCGTCACCGACGCCTGTGATTTTCTCGAAACGCAGGCCTTTCTTGGCCGCGGCGTTGAAGGGGTCGACGATGCCTTGCGCGAGGTCCCGTATCTCACCAGCATGGTCACCGGGCTTCTTCGCGGTCCATAGCTGCAGCGCGAACGAGCCCGCCGGTGCGCCCACTGGCAAGCGCGAATTCCGTACTTCTCACGACTGCGCTCGGGCTCGCCGCTCGAGGTCTCGGCTACCACCTCGATCGACGCGTTGTGATGCGTGGCCCGCCCACCGAGGGCCGTGTACGCGAAGCGTTTCCGCGCGTCGTCGAGATTCACGATCAACTCTCGCAAGACCATTCCGTTTGCAAACGTCACCACGCGGGCACCGGGTTCCAAACGCGCATCGATCAGCACCCCCGGGAACAGCCGCTTGTGCGATTCGCCCACGTCGCGCACCGCATCCCACGCAGCGTCGGCCGAGACTTCGATGACCACTTCTTTGTAAATGCAGGCCATGCCGTCTCCTCAGTTGATGCAGACCGCTTCGACGTTGTTTCCGTCCGGATCGAGCAAGAATGCGGCGTGGTAGTCGGACCCGTAGTCCGTACGCAGATAGAACAAAACGCTCTTGGCAAGATCGCTTACCTTCAGGCCGACATGATCAAGCACAGGCTTCTCCTCTTGGTGTGAGGCGAATCCTAGGCAGCCGCGGCGAGGCGGTCTTGGAGAAAATTGCGATTCCCGCGTGCGGCGTGGCGATAGCTGCGGGGAGACATGCCCGCTGCCCGACGGAAGCTACGAACAAAGTTCGACAGGTCTTCGAAGCCGACGTCTTGAGCGATGTCCGTGATCGAGCGGTTCGCATCGGCCAGCAACTGCGCGGCGCGCCGCAAACGGCTTCGCACGAGGTACCGATGGGGAGTGACACCGACCACGGCGGAAAAGACCCGCAGGTAGTGGTACACGCTTAGAGGCGCCGACGCGGAGCCGGTCGAGGCAATCCATGACAGCGCTCAGCGGCACCTGCACTACGTGGGGCGTGGCGGCATCGCGTCGTTTGCCATCTCGGCGCTCGACATCGCGCTGTGGGACCTCCGCGGCCAGCGCACCGGGAAGCCGCTGGTTGCCCTTGCCGGCGGGGCCGCTACACGCTGCGACGCCTACTTCGGCGGCATCGATCTGGGCTTCGAACTGCCGCGCTTGCTCGACAGCGTGCGCGGCTACCTCGCACGCGGCGCGATCGGGGTGAAGATCAAGATCGGCCGTCCCGAGCTGGCCGACGACGTGCGACGGGTCGCCGGCGTCCGTGCCCTTATCGGCAGCGGCACACGGCTTATGGTCGACGCCAACTATTCGTTCACGGATGGCGAGGCGATCGATGCCGCGCGCGCGTTCGCGCCGTTCGATCTGCTCTGGTTCGAGGAGCCCACCGTGCCCGACGACTACGCGGCCTACGCCCGCATCGCCGCGGCCACGGGCGCGCCGCTTGCGATGGGCGAGAACCTGCACACACTGCAGGAGTTCGATCACGCGTTCGCGATGGCCGGCCTCTCGTTCATCCAGCCGGACGCGTCCAACTGCGGCGGCATTACCGGCTGGCTGCGCGTGGCCGAACGCGCGCGCCACGGCTTGCCTGTGTGCTCGCATGGCATGCAGGAACTGCACGTGAGCCTTGTCGCCGCCCAGTCGAACGCGGGCTGGCTGGAGATCCACAGCTTTCCCATCGACGTCTACACCCGGCGGCCACTGGTGCTCGAGACGGGACGGGCGGTCGCTCACGAGGAGCCCGGCACGGGAGTGCGCTTCGATTGGGACAAGCTCGCGCCGTTCCTGTGCCGGCTTTGAAGCACTAGCCTCCACCGCAACGAGAGGCCAGGATGAACATGGCTCGGTTGGCGCCGAGCGGATCGACCAAACCATCATTTCGACAGAGTCGCAAAGCGATCGCCTGTTTCAGAAATGGGCTTTGCAAGCCGCCTGCCAAGCCACAAATTCCACTTTGATATCACAAGCGGCAACATGAAGATCGGGAATACGCTCGCGGCGATGTAGAGGCGAACCTCTGGCAACCCGCTGAGCCACGGTGCAAGTACAGCGGCAACGAGCGTTACGTTTCGATTTCCGCTTAGAAGGCCAACGGTGGCGGCGTCACGCCACCCCAGCGGAGAGAAAAGCACAGCGCCGAGCAGCTGCAGCGCGACATTGGCTGCGAAGGCGATCAACATCATTTCACCTACCGTGCCCGCGTGTTCGACCAACAGCGGTTGCATGCCGTGCATCACGCCAATCGCCACGACGATCAGTCCGAGCACGGATGCGCCGGTCAGGGCTTCGGGATGGCGGTCGATCCACTGGGATGCGAATCGTCGCAACAGCGCAGCTGCGATCGCTGCGCCTCCAATCAATGTTGCCATTCGCTCGAAGAGCGCAAGGCTGTCGATTTGCCAGCCTGCCGTGCCTGACGCAGCTAGCGCGGCAGGCATGAATAGGGGCGCCAGGGCGCTCGCGGCTACCGTGCCGACGACCGCCATGGCGACGTTAAGTCGCAGCATCGCTGCAATGGCTCCGGCGCTGCCCACGGGCGGGGCTGTCATGCACAACGCTATTCCCAGTGCAACCCCGGCCGGAAGCCTGACATGCGAAGTGAAGGCCCATGCGACAAAAGGAACTCCGAGCGTGGTCCACGACAGGACTGCGGCGAGACGTCGCGGACGCGTCAACTCTTCAACAAGACTGGCGCGGGTCGCGCGGAGGAACGCGCCCAGCGTGAAGACGAAGACCGCAGCCCCCATGGCCGGTCGGGCCAGCTCCGTCAGCGCCGGGGACAGCAGGCCGACGAGCGAGCCGACGAACAGAAGGAACGGCCCGTTTCGGCCCATGAGGGAAAGAAAGGATGACATCGCGGCTACCTGGCTGTACCGAACGAGCGAGCTTGCGGTGCGACGCGTTACCGATTCGGTACGGTTGCGGCGCGACATCTGCTCGATGGATGACGCACGCCGCAGCTGACGCTGGCCGCAAACGTTGGGTCAGTGCCCGTCCAGCTCGTCGTCCAACGTCGCCGTGTCCACGGCGGCGGCCACCGCGCCGCGGCGTGGTGGATCAAACGACGTCTCGC
>CAXSEJ010000036.1:0-9864 GCA_964236395.1 uncultured Rhizobacter sp. | reverse complement strand
GTCGGCGGTGGCGAGCTCACGCCGCCATGCGAACGAACAGCCAATGCCAACCAAGCGCGGTCGACAGACCGATGGGGATCCCGACTCCGATCATGATCGACACCAGCGGCGCATCGAGCTCGGCTTGAGCCGCAACGATGCCGGCCCCAATCATTGGCGGCATGGCGGCTTCGATCACGCTCACATGGCTGGTCATGTCGAGGTCCGCGTCGAGCAGCCACAGGACCGTGATGACGAGCGCAGGGCAGACCAGCAGCTTGTAGGCCAACCCCAGACCCAGCAGTTGGGCGTGCCGCCGAATGGCGCCGATGCGCAGCTGAAGGCCAACCGCGATCAACGCGAGGGGCGCGAGCATTTCGCCGATACGCACAAGGACTTTGTCGACGTCCGGAGGCATCGGGAGAGGCCGCAAAAGCAGCGCCGCCAGCAATGCGACAAAAGGAGGGAAAGTGGCGATCTTGATCAGCGTCGCCCGACAGCTCGTCCGTTCCTCGGACGCATAGAGCGTCGCCGCCAGCACGCCGACCGTGCTCAGGGCCAGATAGGAACCGAGCTGATCGATCAAGAGCCCGAGTCCGATGCCATCGCGACCCTGAAGCGACTCGATCATCGGCAAACCGACAAACGACGTGTTACCCAGGCCGCCGACCAGCGTGAGCGCGCCGATGCTGCCGCGGCTCAAATTCAGCCAGCGGCCGATAAGGCCGAACGTCAGCGCGCCGATGGCGAACAGAACCCATGGCATCAGAACCGGCCACAGCTGGCGTTCGTCGAACTCGAAGGAATGCAGCGTATGCAAGGTGACCGCGGGCAGCGCCAGGTAGACGATGACGGTATTGAGCGCCGAGTGCGCGCCATCGACCACCCGACCGGACTGGCGCAGAGCGAGACCAGCAATCAAGCAGCACACGAGAAGTAGGAAGTTAGCCATGTTGCTTACTCGCACACCCGGCGGTCGAAGAGAGGCCGGGACGCCGGCGCGTATCCGCGTGAACGCGTCGCCACGATCTTCGTTTGGCGAGCGTCACCACCACCGTCGCGACGCACATCGCGGCGTTTCCGGCGTTGAGAGCTGCGCCAACGGCGTCGTGCTGGAATAGGCCCATGTAGACCGAGGTCGAAAGGTTGGCGAAGATCCAGCTCGACCAGGTGCCGAGGTTGATGGCCGAGCAGCCGTTGGTATCGGTCCAGCAGGTGCGCAGCTGCGGCAGATACAGAAAGATGCGGATCGCATTGAACGCGACGAAGCTGAGCGCGACGAACGACGCGCCGGCAATCCGAAGCGGCGATTCACCCGCGGAATGCCAAGCCAGAAGCTGGGTGAAAGCGTCGTGCATCGCGTCGTCCTTCGCGCCGCCATGTCGGCAGCGAAGCAGCGAGCTTGCGGTTCGAGGCGTTACCGATCCAGTACCAATGAGGCACCGTATCCCCTCGATGATTGACGCGTGCCGCGGCTGCCGCCTGCAGTCAGCCGCGGCCTCAATGCCCGTCGAGCTCGTCTTGCAGCGTCGCCGTCTCGATCGCGCGCCGGAAATGCTCGACCGCCGCCGGCGCGATGCCGGGACCGTCGAGCATTGCGCCGAGCCGCTCGGCCAGACGGGCGTGCTGGGCTCGCAGGCGCTCGCGAAACGGAGCGGCCCACGCAGCCGGCTCGCCCGCCAGGAAGGGTCCGCGGTAGAGCGCGAGGGTGCGCTGCAATGCAGCCGGATCGGCCGCCTGCGACGCCAGCTCGGCCGCATCGAAGGTCATGAAGTCGGCCCACACCACCTGCGGGTCGAGGTACAGGTGGCGATCTTCGAGCCGCACCGCCCGCTCGTTCTGGAGGAGCTTCCTCAGCCGGTGCAGGGTGGTGCGCAGGGCCTGGTCGGCGGCGTCGCCTTCGCTGTCAGGCCAGAGCAGGTCGGTGACGCGGTGCTGGCCGACGCGCCGGCCGCCGAACGCGCACAGGCACTTCAACAGCTCGAGCGGCTTGAGCTGGGCCTTTCCGGTGGAGCGCAGCGGCTCGTCATCACACAGGATCTCGAAGCTCCCGAGCGTGTGCAGGCGGATCGGCCACGGCCACGCTTGGGCCACTGCGGCGCCCTCGGCCGGCAGCAGCCGGCGGCGGCGGATTTGCCGGCGTACGTGCTCGGTATCGATGCCGGCCGCGAGGGCGCGGTCGTAAAGCCGGGCCGTGGCCTGGGCACCGTCCATTTGCCAGATGGCACCGTCTAGGGAGCGGCTGATGGTCACCGCCCCGGCAAGCCGCTCGAGGCCGGTGGAATCATCGCCATCTGCGAAGGCTGCAGTGGCTTCGGTCTCGAGGCACAAGAGGTCGATGACGCGGCTGTGGATCGCGACGCCGATACATCGGGCCGCTTCGATCTGTGCGGCCCACTCGTTGCTGCCGCCCTGGCCGAGCAGCGCCCGCGCCAAGTCGATCCGACAGTGCGCTTCGAGAAACGGCACGCCCGACTCGAGCGCCATTGCCAGTCCTTCGCGCGCGTGGTCGATGGCCTGTGGCCAGTGGCCACGCTGTGCCGCGGCGTTGCCGAGCAGGTGGCGATGGAAGGCGCCGTTGACGTGGCTGTGACCACGCATCGTCGCCCCCATCGCGGCGATCGCAGCCTCGGCAAGTGCTGGCTCGCCCGCCACCAGGCAGCACCGTGCAAGTTGTGCCGAGAGCAGGAAGTCGAATCCCTGCAGGCCGCAGCTCCGCGCCAGGGCGAGCGCCTGGTCGACGGCGGCGCGGCAGGCCACGACGTCGCCGTACACCGAGTGGTACAGCGCCACGGCGCAGCTCCAGAGGATGAAGACGAGAGGCGACATGTCAGCGCCGATCCACGGCGCGATGCGGTCGACGACGCCACGCGCCTTCAGCGTCTCACCGCGCCACAGGAACCAGATGACAAGGTAGCCGCCGACCAAGACCGAAAGTTGGCGGTTGTCTGGGTCGAGCAGCGTCAGTGCGCGCTCGGACCAAGCCGGTAGCAGCGGGTGCTGCGGTTGGCGGTGAAGCAGGGTGCCCATCGCCCAGTAAGTGCGCATCTCCACGGCAATGGTCGGAAACGCGGGGTGACGTTGGCGCAGGCGCTCCCACTCGGCGATCCAGCCGTCGGCGAGGTGAAAGTCGCGCCACTCGAAGAAGAAGCTCTCCATGGCGCCGGCCCACGTCGAATAGAGGCCGGTGGCATCGTCGTCGCGCTGGAAGCCAGCGTAGGCGCGGTCGAGGTCCGCACGTGCCGCAACCGGGTCGAACGGCATGCGCGCCATCGCCCGCCAGTAGTGCAGCCATGGCTGGCGCTCAAAGGCATCGGCCGGCAGGTCGGCGAGCCAGTGGGAAAGCGTCTGGTGGCGCCCGGCCGTGATCATTGACGACGCCTGTCGCAGCGCCAGCGTCGCGAGTCCCTCCCCGTCGGCGGCGGCGCGATACAGCCCCGCGGCCGCATCGGTCTGGCCGCTGCGAGCCAACAGCTCGGCTGCGCGCTGCTGCAGCGCGCGCCAGGCCGGGGCGTCAAACGTGGATGCGGCACGGTCTAGCAGGAAGGCGCGAAAGAGCGCGTGGTACTCATACACCGGTTTGCCGTGACCACGTTGCACCACGAAGCAGTTGCGCCGGTGCAGCTCAGCGAGCACGGCGCCGATCCCGGCGTCGCCCGACATCCGTTCGGCGTCGGCAGCGGTCATCGACGGCAACGGCGAAGTGCACAGCAGCGCCGTTCGCACCGAGGGCTCGAAGCGCTCGAATAGTTCGCTGGCGAAGTAATCGAAGAGAAGCTGCTGGGTCTTGCCGGTGGCTTCCGGCAGCTCGGCGCCGTGGCCTTCGCCGAGCAGCAGCGTGAATCCGGCGAACCAGCCACGCGTGAGTTGCAGCAGGCGGTCGACAAGCTGTTGCGTGTCGGCGGCGACGACGACAGCTGCTTCGCGCGCCAGAGCGAGCGCTTGGCCCTCGTTGGCGGTGAGGTCGAGCTCGGCGCTGTCTAGCACCACCAGCTGCTCGTTAAGGCGCAGTCGTGCGTAGGCAGCCGGTGGCTCGGTCCGGCTCAGCATCAGAATGTTCCAGCCGAAGGGCAAGGAAATGGCCAGTTCGCGCACGACGTCGTGCAGGGCCGCATCGGCCGGCAGCTGCTCGACGTTGTCGAGCACCAGAACGGCAGGCGGCCCGATCGCCCCGGCCAGCGTCTCGGCACACCGCCGCGTGAAGCGGGCCAGACCGGGCCGGAACTCGGGCGTCAATGCCGGCAATGCGACGTCTCCGCGACCGATCGCCTGGCGCAGTGCCAGGCTAAGGTAATAGAAGACGTTGGCGACGTCGGCATCGTCGGCATCGAGCTGCAGCCAGAGATGGCGGATACCTCGCTCGCCGAGGTAGCTGCTGATCAGGGTCGTCTTGCCGGAGCCGGGCGAACCGGCGACCCACACCACTGGCACACGCCGCAACGTATCGAGTCGCGCGAACAGCCGCGGCCGCAAGACCGAACGATTGCCCTTGGGCCTCGAAATCTTGGCGAAGATACCGGGCGCGTCCTGCAGTGACTCCATGACGAGACCTTCCGACGCAACATTACTAATTGGCACCTGCAGCGCAGAGTTGTGCAGGGTGGTGAAATGGGCACCGGCGCGCGGTCAGACGCCGAAACCGGTCCATGGTTGCGAGAGTCGCACAGACCAGCCCGATCGAGTGTGCCGGCGTCGTTGCGGCATGCTTGTGAGTGTTCACCCGGGGAGTCCTGAAGCGGCCTGGAAGGCGTCGACGCCTTCGTCTTCCGTCACCTCGAGCGAACAACCTCTTGGGAAACTACATCTAGACGACCCTGACGTCGAGCGTTGGCAAGCCGGCGATGAAGCCCTGCATGACGTCGCCCTTGACCACCGGGCCGACGTTCTCCGGCGTGCCGCTGAAGACGATGTCGCCCGGCATCAGCTCGAAGGCCTGGCTCAGCTTCGAGATTTGCTCGGCCACGTTCCAGATCATCTGGTCGAGGTCGGCGCTCTGCTTGACCACACCGTTGACCTTGAGCGTGATGGCGCCCTTGTCGAAGTGGCCGACCTGGGCGACGCGGTGGATCGGCCCGATCGGCGCCGAGCGGTCGAAGCTCTTGCCGATCTCCCAGGGCTTCTTCTCGTCGCCCATCGCCCGCTGCAGGTCGCGCCGCGTCATGTCGAGGCCGATGGCGTAGCCGTAGACGAGCCCCAGCGCCTGCTCGGTGCCGACGTTGCGGCCGCCCTTGTCGAGCGCGGCGACGAGCTCGATCTCGTAGTGGTAGTTCTTGGTCAGCGTCGGGTAGGGGTGGTCGGCCGTGGTGCCCGGCGCCACGTACTGGATCGCGTCGCTGGGTTTTTGGAAGAAGAACGGCGGCTCGCGCGTCGGATCGGACCCCATCTCGCGTGCATGCGCCGCATAGTTGCGGCCGATGCAGTAGATGCGGCGCACCGGGAACATCTCGCCCCCGCCGACGATCGGCAGCATCGGCTGGGCGACGGCGAACACGGGCTTGCCGCCCGTGCCGGCCTGCATGCCGCCGCTGCTGGCACAGCCCGACAACGCGGCGAGGCCGCCGATGACGCTCGTCGACAACACGCTTCTTCGATCCATGATTTGTGTCTCCGTTTCGATTGATTCGCGCCGAAAAGCGCGTGCTACATTCGCGCCCATGATTTCGCGCACCTGGTATTACTATTTTGCGACCTCGCCCCGCCCCGTGGCCGGAGAGGCCTGCGTCTAGCAACACCAGCGCAACGATCTCCAAGACCGCCGGGCGACCCCCGGCGGTTTTTTTTCGTCCGTCAGATCAGGGAGATGACCATGCCGAACAACGACAACAACACCGCCACCGTCGAAGGTGCGTATGCGGGCGGCGAACGCACCAGCCGCACCGACGACCTGCGGATCGAGAACGTGACGCCGCTGCCGCCGCCGGAGCACCTGATCCGCTTCTTCCCGATCGCCGGCACGCCGGTGGAAGGGCAGATCGGGAAGACGCGCGAGTCCATCCGCCGGATCATGCGTCGCGATGACGACCGCCTGCTCGTCATCATGGGGCCGTGCTCCATCCACGACCCGGTGGCCGCGGTCGAGTACGCCAGCAAGCTCAGGGCCGAGCGCGAGCGCTTCGCCGGCACGCTCGAGATCGTGATGCGCGTCTATTTCGAGAAGCCGCGCACCACCGTCGGCTGGAAAGGGCTGATCAACGACCCCTACCTCGACCAGAGCTACCGCATCGACGACGGCCTGCGCATCGGCCGCCAGCTGCTGCTCGAGATCAACAAGCTCGGCATGCCGGCCGGCAGCGAGTTCCTCGACGTGATCTCGCCGCAGTACCTCGGCGACCTGATCGCCTGGGGCGCCATCGGCGCGCGCACGACCGAGAGCCAGGTGCACCGCGAGCTCGCCTCGGGCCTTTCGGCGCCGATCGGCTTCAAGAACGGCACCGACGGCAACATCCGCATCGCCGTCGACGCCATCCAGGCCGCGGCGCGGCCGCACCACTTCCTCTCGGTGCACAAGAACGGCCAGGTCGCGATCGTCGAAACCCGCGGCAACACCGACTGCCACGTGATCCTGCGCGGCGGCAAGGCGCCGAACTACGACGCCGCGTCGATCGCCGCCGCCTGCGCCGAGATCGAAGCGGCCAAGCTGCCGTGCACCCTGATGGTCGACTGCAGCCACGCCAACAGCAGCAAGCAGCATTCGCGGCAGACCGAGGTCGCGGCCGACATCGCTGCGCAACTCCGTGCCGGCAGCCGCTGCATCTTCGGCGTGATGGTCGAGAGCCACCTCACGGCCGGCGCCCAGCGCTTCGTCGCCGGCAGCGACGACCCGGCCAGACTGGTCTACGGCCAGAGCATCACCGACGCGTGCCTGGGCTGGAACGAGTCGCTGGCGGTGTTGCAGACGCTGAGCGATGCGGTGCAGGCACGACGAGGTTGAGGCGACGCGACGTTCCTCGCCGCGCGACCGCGCGGGTGGCGTCGCACGGCATCGGCGCTTTCAACGGGCCGGTTGCGCGCCGACAATGGCGCATGGGCCCGCGCCAGGACGTCCGCATCTGCACCGCCGCCGACGGCACGCGCATCGTCGTCGCCTCCATCGGCACGGGCCCGCCGCTGGTCCGTGCCGCCCACTGGCTGAGCCAAGTCGAGCACGACATGGACAGCCCCGTGTGGCGGCCCTGGCTGCGCGAGCTCTCCCGTCGCCACACCTACATCCGCTACGACCAGCGTGGCTGCGGCCTGACCGGACCGGCCGCCGACGGACTCTCGCTCGAGACGTGGGTCGACGACCTCGAGGCGGTGGTCGAGCAACTCGGGCTCGAGCGCTTCCCCCTGTTCGGCATGTCGCAGGGCGGCGCCGTGGCCATCGCCTACGCGCACCGGCATCCGGAGAAGGTCTCGCACCTGGTCTTCATGGGCGCCTACGCCATGGGCCGGATGACTCGCGCGACGACGGCCCTGGAGCACCTCGAGGCCGAGACCATGGTCAACCTCATGCGCGTCGGCTGGGGTCGCGACAACGACGCCTTCCGCCACCTCTTCACGCACCAGTTCATCCCCGGCGGCACGCCCGAGCAGCACCGCTGGTGGGACGACCTCGCTCGCCTGACCGCCACGCCCGAGGGCGCGGCGCGCATCCTCGAGACCTTCCACTCGGTCGACGTGGCCCACCTCGCCAGCGAGCTCCGCGTGCCGGCGCTGGTGCTGCACGCTCGCCGCGACGAGTGCGTGCCGTTCGACGAAGGCCGGCGCATCGCCGCCCTGATCCCGGGCGCGCGCTTCGTGGCCCTCGACAGCGCCAACCACGTGCTGCTCGAAGGCGAGCCCGCCTGGGCGGTGTTCCTCGAAGCGGTCGACGACTTCCTTGCCGAGGCGCCGGGAGAAGCCGACGCGACCCAGGCCGCCGCCGGCGCCGGCGCCCTCACCGCGGCGGAGGCCGCCGTGCTCGAGCTGCTCGCGCGCGGGCTCGACAACCGTGCCATCGCCGAGCGCCTGGGCAAGAGCGAGAAGACCGTGCGCAACCAGGTTTCGATGATCTTCGACAAGCTCGGCGTGCGGACCCGCGCCGAAGCCATCGTGCACGCGCTGGGCCGCCGCGGCGCGGACTGATCGCAGCGGGCCGAGGGAAGCGCGCTGGGCAAGGCGAGCTGGAAGACGGGACGCGCGTCCCACGCGATTTCGGTCGCTGCCCGCCCGAACCGGGACCGCAGGCTCATGCGGCGGGAGGCTGCCGGCGGAATGATCCGCTCCCGTCAATGAGACGGGCTCACCCATCGAACGCCATGCACACCTCCCTCTCCACCCACACCGACACTTCGCGCTACGCGCGCACCATCGAAGCGTCCAAGCGCGTGCGCTGGGACATCGACCGCGACGTCCTGCGCGGCCGCAGCTTCGACCTCGGCGAGGAATTCATGCCCGACGGCCTGTCCCTCGCCGACGAGCTCGAATTCCTGAGCGCCGACGAGCGCCGCTTCTTCGGCCAGGTGCAGGGCCGCACCTACGCCAACATGTTCGGCCTGGTCGAGCGCTTCATCGGCGCCAAGATGCTCGATGTGAGCCGCGACCACGCGCTCGGCGACCAGGTCGCGCTCGAGGCCCTGATCCGGTTCACCGACGAGGAGCTCAAGCACCAGGAGCTGTTCCGCCGCGTCGAGGTGCTGGTGGCCGAAGGCATGCCCCCGGGCTACCGCTTCGACATCGCCGCCAACGACGTGGCGGCCTTCGTGCTCGGCAAGAGCACCTGGGCCGTGCTCGCGCTCACCTGCCACATCGAGCTGTTCTCACAGGCGCACTACCGGGCCAGCATCGCCTCGGGCGACGAGCTCTCGAAGCTGTTCAAGGACATCTTCCTGTTTCATTGGAAGGAGGAGTCGCAGCACGCGGTGATCGACGAGCTCGAGTGGATCCGCGAGGACGCGCGGCTTGCGTCCCACGCGGCGCGCGACGCGGCCGTCGACGACCTGATCGCGCTCGTCGGCGGCGTCGACGGCATCCTGCAGGCGCAGGCCGCGTCCGACGCGCGCTACTTCCTGGGCGTCGTCGACCGGCTGGCGGCAGGCGAGACGGCGGCACGCGTCGAGGCGCTGCTGCTGAAGGCCTACCGCTGGCAGTACATCGTCTCGGGCGCGGTGCACCCCCGCTTCCAGAGCGTCCTCGGCGGGTTGGTCAGCGAGGCCCAGCTCGGCCGCATCCAGGCCGCCCTGGCGCCGCTCTCGTACGCCGTGCCGGCACGGGCCGACGCGGTGGAAGCGTTGACGCACTGACCCGGAGGGGCCGCGGCGACGGTGTCGGCTGGCGTGACTCAGGCCGGATCGTCGGCGCCGTCGCGGGCCAGCTTCTCGCTCTTCCAGTACACGTCGTCGCCGCCGAGGCCGTCGAGGTCGGCGCGGTTGAGCACCCGGGCAAGCACGAACAGCAGGTCGCTCAGCCGGTTGAGGTACTGGCGCGGCTCGGCGCGCACCGCGTCGGTTTCCGACAGCACGACCACGGCGCGTTCGGCCCGCCGCGCCACCGTGCGGCCGACGTGCGCCAGCGCGGCGCTCCGCGTGCCGGCCGGCAGGATGAATTCCTTCAGCCGCGGCAGCGCGGCGTTGTAGTGCGCGAGCGCGGCATCCAGCCGGGCGACGGCCGCGGTCTCGAGCAGCTCGAAGCCGGGAATCGACAGCTCGCCGCCGAGGTTGAACAGCTCGTGCTGGACGACGACGAGCAGCTCGCGCACGTCGTCGGGCAGGGGCTCGGCGAGGAGCACGCCGAGCTGCGAGTTCAGCTCGTCGACATCGCCAAGCGCCGCGATGCGCGCGTGGCTCTTGGCGACCCGGCTGCCGTCGCCGAGGCCGGTCGTGCCGTCGTCGCCGGTGCGGGTGGCGATCTGCGTCAGGCGATTGGCCA
>CAXSEJ010000035.1:0-15557 GCA_964236395.1 uncultured Rhizobacter sp. | reverse complement strand
CCGACAACGAGAACTACAACATCAACGCCGACGTCGTCGCCGGCAAGCTGGCCGAGGTGCTGAAGGCCGAGAAGCTGATGATGCTGACCAACACGCCGGGCGTGCTGAACAAGGCGGGCCAGCTGCTCACCGACCTTTCCGCGCGCGAGATCGACGACCTGTTCGCCGACGGCACCATTTCCGGCGGCATGCTGCCGAAGATCCAGTCCGCGCTCGACGCGGCCAAGAACGGCGTCAACACCGTGCACATCATCGACGGCCGCGTGCCGCACGCGATGCTCCTCGAAGTGCTCACCGAGCAGGCCTACGGAACCATGATCCGGTCGCGGTAGCGACCTGATCGTGGTTGCGCAGCACGACAGGATTGCTCCTTCCCCGCTTCGCTCCCCTTCCTTCGAGAGGAAGGGGCGGCCTTCTGCGAAGGCCCGTCGCGCTGCTTGGTCTGCAGCCGAAAGGGCACAAGAGGCTTACGCCCGTCCCGCCGGGAGCGAGGGGTTCGGAAGGGAGCGACACCTGGAGGTTGCGGCCATGTCGGACCGCAGGTCGGAAAGCCAGACCCTGCCGGTCTGGCTTTTCGACCTCGACAACACGCTCCACGACGCCAGCCACGCGGCGTTCGCGCAGATGCACCTGAGCATCGGCGAATACGTCGTCGGCGCGCTCGGCGTCGATGTCGACGAGGCGAATGCGCTGCGGGAACGCTACTGGCGCCGCTACGGCGCGACGCTGCTCGGCCTGGTCAAGCACCACGGCATCCGTGCGGCGCATTTCCTGGAAGAGACGCACCGCATGCCGGGCCTCGAGGAGCGCCTGCGCACCAGCGCGCACGACCGCGCCGCGCTGGCGCGCCTGCCGGGTCGAAAGCTCATCGTCACGAACGCGCCGCGCGCCTATGCCCTGCGCGTGCTGCAGACGCTCGGCCTGGCGCGCCACTTCGAAGCCGTGGTCACGATCGAGGACATGACGATGTTCGGCTCGCTCCGCCCCAAGCCCGACGCGCGCTCGCTGCGCCGCCTGGTCGCGCGGCTCGGCGTGGCGCCTGGCCGCTGCGTGCTGGTCGAGGACACGCTCGCCAACCTCAAGTCGGCCCGCGTGGTCGGCATGCGCGGCGTGTGGATGCAGCGCTACGTCGGCGGGCGCTTCCGCGGCCACTTCGGGAACGGCCCCAATGCGGGTCGCAAGAATGTGGAAGGCGCGCCCCGCATGTGCCCGAAGCCGGCCTACCTGCATGCGAAAATCGGCGCCCTGCGAACGCTTCTGACCCTTCGATGACTCCTCCGTCCGAAACGCCCGCCGGCCCGTCAGCGCAGTTCGACGATGACGACGACCAGGCGGGCGAGGCCGGTTCGGCGGCCCGGCCGGGTGCAGTACCCGAGGTGCCTGCCGGGGCCATCGTGCCGGGCACGGTCAGTGCGGTCACCCCTGCGCCGGCGCGCAAGCGCCCCCGTCCTGGCGAGCGCCGCGTGCAGATCCTCGAGATGCTCGCCACCATGCTGCAGGAACCCGGCGCCGAGCGCATCACCACCGCGGCGCTCGCAGCGCGGCTCGACGTCTCCGAAGCAGCGCTCTATCGCCACTTCGCGAGCAAGGCGCAGATGTTCGAGGGGCTCATCGAGTTCATCGAGCAGAGCGTGTTCAGCCTCGTCAACCAGATCGCGCTGCGTGAGCCGAGCGCCGCGGTGCAGGTGCGCCAGGTGATGACGGTGCTGCTCCAGTTCGGCGAGAAGAACCCCGGCATGACGCGGGTGATGGTCGGCGATGCGCTGGTGTTCGAGAACGAGCGCCTGGTGCTGCGCATGAACCAGTTCTTCGAGCGCATCGAATCGCAGCTGCGCCAGAGCCTGCGCACGCACGCCGAGGGCACCGGCTCGCCGACGCCGAGCGTCGATGCCAATGCGCAGGCCTCGGTCCTGGTCGCCTTCGCCGTCGGCCGCCTGCAGCGATTCGCCCGCTCGGGCTTTCGCAAGAGCCCCACCGAGCACCTCGACGTCGCCCTGCGCCTTTTCGCTTGAGTCCCGGGCGGGCGATGACGACGACGATCCTCGCCGCCGGCCGGCCGCTCACCCTGCTGCCGGAAAAGGCCGCCTTCATCGCCGCCAGCCGCACCCTGCTGGTGGCCGACGTGCACATCGGCAAGGCGGTGAGCTTTCGCGCCCTCGGCGTTCCAGTGCCGCGCGGCACGACGAGCGAGACGCTGGCGGCGCTGACTGCGCTGGTGCGGTGCTGGCGCGCCCGCCGCATCGTCTTCCTCGGCGACTTCCTGCACTCGGCGCGGGCCCATGCGGCGGCGACCATCGCCACGGTGAGCGAATGGCGCGAGGCGCACGACGGCCTGGAGCTGGTGCTCGTGCGCGGCAACCACGACGACCGTGCCGGCGACCCGCCGCGGCACCTGCGCATCGAGGTCGTCGACGAGCCGCTCGCGTCCGACGGCTTCGCGCTCTGCCACCACCCGCGACCGCGCGCCGGCGCCTACGTGCTGGCCGGGCACCTGCACCCGTGCGTGAGCGTCGGCCTCGGTGGCCGGGCCTTCGACCACCTGCGCCTGCCCTGCTTCTGGTTCGGCGACGCGGTCGGCGTGCTGCCGGCGTTCGGCGCCTTCACCGGCATGCACCCGATCCGGGCCGGCTGCGGCGAACGCGTCTTCGCGGTCGCCGATGAGGCGGTGGCGAGGCTGCCGCTGTTCGAGCGGCGCGCGGCCTGAGTCTGCGGCGCCCTCGCCACAATCGCGCTCATGAGCACCCCGACCGTTGCCGTCGCCTCGCTCGCGCCGCTGATCGCCCGGGCCGAGGCCGTGCTCGGCCGGCTCGAGGCCATCGTGCCGCGCCCGCTCGAAGCACCCGACTGGAGCGCCTCGACCGCATTCCGCTACCGCAAGCGCGGCAGCGCCGGCCGGCTCGAGCCGGTGCGCCACGTCGCCACGATCCGGCTCGACTCGCTCGTGGAAGTGGCGCCGCAAAAGGAGCGGCTGCTCCGCAACACCGAGCAGTTCGTCGCCGGCCGCAGCGCCAACAACGTGCTGCTCACCGGCTCGCGCGGCACCGGCAAGAGCTCGCTGATCAAGGCCTGCCTCAACGAGTTCTGCGACCGCGGGCTGCGCCTGATCGAGGTCGACAAGGGCGACCTCGTCGACCTGCCCGACATCGTCGACCTCGTCGCCGAGCGCCCGGAGCGCTTCATCGTCTTCTGCGACGACCTGAGCTTCGACGAAGGCGAGCCCGGCTACAAGGCGCTGAAGTCGATGCTCGACGGCTCGGTCGCGGAGACCTCGGCCAACGTGTTGATCTACGCGACGAGCAACCGGCGCCACCTTCTCCCCGAGTACATGAAGGAGAACCTCAGCTACGTGCACCGCGAAGACGGCGAGGTGCACCCCGGCGAGGTGGTCGAGGAGAAGATCTCGCTCTCCGAGCGCTTCGGCCTCTGGGTGAGCTTCTATCCGTTCACGCAGGACGAGTACCTCGCCATCGTCGCTCAATGGCTGCGCGGCCACGGCGTCGGCGCCGAGGCCATCGCCGCCGCACGCCAGGAGTCGCTCGTCTGGGCGCTGGAGCGCGGTTCGCGCTCCGGCCGCGTCGCCTTTCAGTTCGCGAAGGACTACGCCGGGCGCCACGCGGCGTGAACACGAGCGCCGGCAGCGGGCAAGACGGCATCGTCGACGTCGCGGTGGGCGTACTGATCGACGCTGAGGGTCGTTTTCTGCTCACCTCGCGTCCGGCAGGCAAGGTCTACGCCGGCTGGTGGGAATTCCCTGGCGGCAAGCTCGAGGCCGGCGAGACGGTCGACGCGGCGCTGCGCCGTGAGCTGCACGAAGAGCTCGGCATCGTCATCGGGCCCGCACTGCCCTGGAACGTGACGCGCATGGACTACGCCCACGCCCGCGTGCGCCTGCATTTCTGCAAGGTGCACACGTGGCAAGGCGAGTTCGAGATGCGCGAAGGCCAGCGCATGGCGTGGCAGACGCTGCCGGTGCAGGTGGCGCCGATGTTGCCCGGAACATTGCCGGTGCTGGCGTGGTTCGCGGCGGAGCAGGGCTTCGGAGGCGACACCCACGTCGAGCCGGACCCCGCCACTACACTCGGCCGATGAGCTGGCTCGACGAGGTGAAGTGGGGCGCCGACGGGCTGGTGCCGGCCATCGCGCAGGAGGTCGGCAGCAACGACGTGCTCATGCTTGCCTTCATGAACCGCGCGGCGCTTGAGCAGACGGCGGCGCGTGGCGAAGCGGTCTACTGGAGCCGCTCGCGCGGCCGCCTCTGGCACAAGGGCGAGGAGAGCGGCAACGTGCAGAAGGTGCACGAGCTGCGCCTCGACTGCGACAACGACGTCGTCCTGCTCAAGGTGGAACAGTCGGGCCACGACGCCGGCGAGCCGGGCATCGCCTGCCACACCGGCCGCCATTCCTGCTTCTTCCAGCGTCTGCGGGGCGGCATCTGGGAGACGGTCGATCCGGTCTTGAAAGACCCGCAACGCATCTACAGATAGCGCCGCATGACCAGCAACGACACGCTCGCCCGGCTCGCTGCCGTCATCGGCGAGCGGCGCGGCCGCGATCCGTCGACGAGCTACGTCGCCCGCCTGATGGCCAAGGGCCCGGACGCGGTGCTCAAGAAGATCGGCGAGGAAGCGACCGAGGTCGTCATGGCCTGCAAGGACGGCGATGGCGAGCGCATCGTCGCCGAGGTCGCCGACCTCTGGTTTCACAGCATGATCGCGCTGGCCCAGCACGGCCTGGTGCCGGCCGACGTGATCGCCGAGCTCGAGCGCCGCGAAGGCCAGTCGGGGCTCGAGGAGTTCGCGGCCCGCAAGATGTCATCACGAGAGGAAGACGGCACATGAACGACGTCATCGAAGTCGCCGACACCCAGCGCTCGCTGAAGACGATCGGCCACATCAGCTACCTGCTGCACGCGGTCGTCGCCGTCGGCGCCGTGCTGCCCGGCGTGCAGGGCAGCGTGCTGCTGCTCCTGATCGCGTTTTTCCTCGACATGTGGAAACGCGACGAGGCTCGCGGCACCTGGCAGGAGTCGCACTTCAGCTGGCGCATCCGCAGCGTGCTGTGGGCCGGCGGCCTGTACCTGGTCACGGCGCCGCTGTGGCTGCTCTTCCTCATCCCCGGCTGGATCGCCTGGGCGGTGATCTCGCTGTGGTTCCTGTACCGCATCGCGCGCGGCTGGCTGAACCTGTCGTCGAACACCGCCATGCCGTCCTGACATGGAACGCGACCCGAGCTGCATCTTCTGCCGGATCGTCGCCGGCGAGATTCCGAGCAGGAAGGCCTACGAAGACGAGGAGGTGCTCGCCTTCCATGACATCGCCCCCTGGGCGCCGGTCCACGTGCTGGTGATTCCGAAGCACCACGTCGCCGGCCTCTACGACGTGACCGACGCCGACGCCGGCATCCTCGGCCGGATGCTGGCGCTGGCGCCGAAGCTGATGCGCGAGCACGGTGTGAGCAATGGTTTCCGCACGCTCGTGAATACGGGCCCGGACGGTCGTCAGGAAGTACCGCACCTCCACGTGCACGTCATGGGCGGGCCCCGTCCATGGGCGAAGGGCTGACCTAGAATCGCGGCCAATTTCCCGGGAGAAACCATCATGGGTAGCTTGAGCATCTGGCACTGGCTGATCGTGCTTCTCGTCGTGGTGCTGATCTTCGGCACCAAGAAGCTGAAGAACATGGGCAGCGACCTCGGTGGCGCCGTGAAGGGCTTCAAGGACGGCGTTCGCGACGGCACCGCGTCGCCCAGCGACCCGGCCGCGCCCACACAGCAGGTCGGTGCCGCGCGCAGCAGCATCAACCCGGGCACCGTCGACGTCGAGGCCAAGACGAAATCCTGAGCCGGACCGCGTGACGCTTCCCGGGCGGTGAGTCGCCGCGCATGATCGACTTCGGCTTCGACAAGCTGGCGCTCATCGGCGCCGTGGCGCTGATCGTCATCGGCCCGGAAAAGCTGCCGCGCGTGGCCCGCACTGTCGGCACGCTGCTCGGCAAGGCGCAGCGCTACGTCGCCGACGTGAAGGCGGAGGTCAACCGGTCGATCGAGCTCGACGAGCTGAAGAAGATGAAGACCGAGTTCGAGACCGCGGCGAAGAACGTCGAACAGACCGTCGCCAACGAGGTGCAGCAGACCTCGGCCGAGTTCAACGCGGTCTGGCAGCCGGAGACGCTGCCTGAGAACAGCGGTCAGCACAGCGGTGCGACGCCGCTTCCGCACTACCGCCACCCGAAGAAGAACTGGCGGCTCAAGCGTGGCGCCTTGCCGCACTGGTACAAGCAGAAGAACGGCATTCGCGCCAGGGCGCAGTCGGGCGCCGCGCGGGTCGCGCGCTTTCGCCCGGCTGGCCGATGAGCGAGAGAGATCCCGACGAGCTGGCGGGCACCGAGCAGCCGTTCGTCTCCCACCTCGTCGAACTGCGGGATCGGCTGATCCGCGCCACCATCGCCGTCGGGATCTGCTTTGCGGTGCTGTCGTTCTGGCCTGGCCCCGGCCACCTCTACGACCTGCTCGCGGCGCCGCTGGTCGAGCACCTGCCCAAGGGCACGACGCTGATCGCCACCAACGTGATCTCGCCGTTCCTCGTGCCGCTGAAGATCACGCTGCTCGCGGCGTTTCTGATCGCCTTGCCGGTCGTGCTCTACCAGGCCTGGGCGTTTGTCGCGCCTGGCCTCTACACGCACGAGAAGAAGCTGGTGCTGCCGCTGGTCGTCTCGAGCACCTTGCTGTTCTTCCTGGGCGTGGGCTTTTGCTACTTCTTCGTCTTCGGCAAGGTGTTCACGTTCATCCAGGGCTTCGCGCCACAGAGCATCACGGCGGCGCCCGACATCGAGGCCTACCTCAGCTTCGTGATGACGATGTTCATTGCGTTCGGCTCCGCCTTCGAGGTACCGATCGTGGTCGTTGTGCTGGCGCGGATCGGGCTCGTCAGCATCGAGAAGCTGAAGGCGTTCCGGGCTTACTTCGTGGTGCTGGCCTTCATCATCGCCGCGGTGCTGACCCCGCCCGACGTGGTCTCCCAGTTGGCGCTGGCGGTTCCGATGGTGCTGCTCTACGAAGTGGGCATCTGGGCGGCGCAGATCTTCATCAAGCACACGCAGGCACCGGTGGAAGAAACGACGGCGCCGTAGCGCCGTCGTTCAGCGCTCGGGCGGCGCCTGACGCGACGGCGGGCGCTGCGCCACCGTCACCTTCACGTCGAGCGGCGTGCTGCCGCGCTGCACGCTGATCGTCGCCGTCTCGCGCGGCTTGAGCGCCGCCACGGCGTTGAGCAGTTGCGACTGGTTCGTGACCTGCGTGCCGGCGATCTTCAGCACCACGTCGCCCGGGCGCAGGCCGCCTTCGCTGGCCGGCCCGTTCTGGACCACGCCGGTGATGAGCACGCCCTGCTTGATCGGCAGGTCGAGCGTCCTGGCGATCTCGGGCGTGAGGTCGCGCGGCTCGACGCCGATCCAGCCGCGGGTGACGCGGCCTTCCTTGATGAGCCCCTCCATCACCTGGCGCGCGGTGCTCACCGGAATCGCAAAGCCGATGCCGAGGCTGCCACCGCTGCGCGAGTAGATGGCCGTATTGATGCCGAGCAGCCTGCCGCTCGCGTCGACCAGGGCGCCGCCGGAGTTGCCCGGGTTGATCGCGGCGTCGGTCTGGATGAAGTTTTCGAAGATGTTGATGCCCAGCGAGTTGCGGCCAAGGGCGCTGACGATGCCGGAGGTGACCGTCTGGCCGACGCCGAACGGGTTGCCGATGGCGAGCACCACGTCGCCGACGGCGAGCGAGTCGACGTCGCCGAATTCGATCACCGGGAGCTTGTCGAGGTCGATCTTCAACACCGCGACGTCGGACTCCGGGTCGGCGCCGATGACCCTTGCCTTGGCGTTGCGCCCGTCGCCGAGCAGAACTTCGATGTCGTCCGCACCCTCGATCACGTGGTTGTTGGTGAGCAGGTAGCCGTCCGAAGACACGATCACGCCCGAGCCGAGGCCGATCTGCCGCTCGTTCGGAGCGCGCCGGCCATGTTCGCCGAAGAAGAACCGCAGCATGGGGTCGTCGGAGCGTGTGTCGCGGGCGGCGCTTCGGCTCGCGGTGATGCTCACGACGGCCGGCGAGGCCCGCTTCGCGGCCGCGCTGTAGCTCGTCGCGCCGCCGGGGCTGACGAGCGAGACGCTGCGGATCGGCGCCGGCAAGGCGAGCGCTGCGTTGGCGGCGCCGGCAGCAACGGCATCGGGTCCACGCTGCAGCCATGCCGGCTTCAGCGTCGCGACGACGAAGAGCAGCGCGACACCGATCGTCACCGTCTGGGAAAAGAGAAGCCAGGTCTTGCGCATGGTGGTCCGGGTTGCGCGGCAATTATCCGGCCCGGCCTTGCCGCGACAATGCCGGATGGCTTCCGCTCCTGCCGTGCCGCTGGCGTTGACGATGGGCGACTGCTGCGGCATCGGCCCGGAAATCATCGCCCGATTCTTTCGGAGCGCGGAGTCGACGGGCTGCGTGGTGATCGGCGACGCGGGCGTGGTGCGTCGGGCTGCGGCGCTCGTCGACGGCCTGCTGCCGGTAGCGCGTGTCGAGCGCGCCGCCGATGCCCTGGCTCTGCCGTCCGGCTGTATTCCGGTGCTCGAGGCCGAGGGTTTGCCGCGCGACCTGCTCTCGGCGCCGATGGGCCGTGTCGATGCGCGAGCGGGCGCCGCCGCCGCCCGCTGCATCGAGCGCGCCGTGGCACTGGTGCTGGCCGGCGAGGCCGCCGGCATCGTCACCGCGCCGATCCACAAGGAGGCCTTCGCGGCGGCCGGGCTCGGCTGGCCCGGTCACACCGAGATGCTGCAGTCGCTGGCCGCGGCCGGCGGCGTGCCGCCGCCGGTGCGCATGATGCTGGCCAACGACGAGCTGCGCACCGTGCTGGTCACGATCCACGTGTCGCTGCGCCGGGCGATCGAAGGCGTGACCTTCGAGGCGGTGCTGGAGACGCTGCGCATCGCGCATCGCGCCGGCGCCGGCTTCGGCCTGGCGGCGCCGCGCATCGCCGTCGCCGGACTGAACCCGCATGCCGGCGAAGGCGGCCTCTTCGGCGACGAGGAAGTGCGCGTGATCGGCCCGGCCGTCCTTGCGGCGCAGGGCGAAGGCATCGCGGCGAGCGGCCCCTTCGCCCCCGACACCGTGTTCATGCGCGCGCGGAACGCGCCCGGCCATCCGGGCGAATTCGACATCGTCGTCGCCATGACCCACGACCACGGCCTGATCCCGGTGAAATACCTCGGCGTCGAGCATGGAGTGAACGTCACGCTCGGCTTGCCGTTCGTGCGCACGAGCCCCGACCACGGCACCGCGTTCGACATTGCCGGCCGAGGCATCGCAGATGCTTCGAGCCTGGCCGCGGCGGTGCGCATGGCACGCCGGCTCGGCGGCGTGGACGGGCCTTTGAAGCGCTAGTGCTTCGTCGTCGCGCTGAGCGCGGCGAGCTGCTTTCTCGCCCGCTGCGTCGCGCGCTCCATGAGGTAGGCGCTCTCGACGGCGCGAAAACGCCCGGTCTCGCACATCCGCGCCAGCATGCGCGAGGTCATGGAGATCGTTTCCTGGTGCTTGCCGCCGCGGGTGAAGACGAAAAAGCTGCGCCCCGAGCTGACGTGCGAAAGGCGGACCTTCTGCCACTCGTCCTTCAGGTGCATCTGGTAGGCGAAGCCGAGCTTGATGTGATCGATGAGCTGGGCACCGTGGCTGGGCTCGCCGGCGTCGCCGCCCTCGGTGCTGACCGGGCCGAGCGCCTCCTGCGCCTGCGGGTCGATGGCGGCGGCCATCGACGGCGTGACCGGCTCGGGCGGCTGGGCCTCGCCGCCGAGGTCGATGTCGATGCTGTCGCCCGGGATGGATGCCGGCACCTCGTGCGTCCAGTCGACCGCGGCTTCGGCGACGAAGCCGACCTGCTTGGCCTCCTCCGGCGTGAACCGGCGTTCCATCACCTCGGGCGCGACGTCCGGCACCGGGTCGGCGCGCATGAAGGTCTCGCCGCCCGGCACGGGCAGCGCGAAGATCGCCTCGAGCTGCTTGACCAGCAGGTTGTGGTCGAGCTCCGACATCGGCTGGCCCTTGAGCGACTCGGCATGCGCGGGCAGCAGCCTGGCGAAGAACTCCTTCTGCGCCGGTTGCGGCCAGCCGATCAGCTTCATGCCTTCGTTCAGGTCCTTCATGAGCGGCGGCAGCTGCATGAGGAACTTCTTGCGGAAGGCCGGCGAGCCCTTGGGCTGCACGCTCATGACGAGGTCGACGCCGACACGCCGGTAGCGCTTGGCCCGGTCGGAATCGGAACCTTCTCGGCGCACCGCCAGCACCAGCGCCTGGGTCCAGACCTGGGCCAGGAACTCCTGCAGATAGGTTGGTAGCGACAGCGGCCCGAGCGAGGCCTGCAGCTGCAGCATGTAGCGCTGCTGCACGCGAAGCTCCGACTCTTTGGCATCGAGCGTGACGGCAGCGCCGGTCTGCTCGACCTCGCCTTCGGCCTGCTCGGCGATGAAGCCTTCGAGCTCGGCGATCTTTGCCGCGTAGATCTCGATCTGGTCGAAATCGCCCTGCACGATCTCGTCGACGAGCTTGCGAACCCGGGCCAGGAACTGGGCACCCGGGCCGTCATCGAAGTCGTCGAACGCGCAGGCGAGCGAGGCAATGCGGTTGACGAAGCGGCGCACCGGATGGCGCCGGGTCGAGAAGAACGTCGAGTCGTTGAGGGCGACCCGAAGCACCGGCAGCTGCAGGCGGGCGATTTCGCGCGCCATCTGCGGCGGCACGCGTGAGTCCGACAGGATCTGGTCGAACAGGCTGCCGACGACGTCGATCACCATGTGGTCGAGCTTGCCGGTCGACGCCTGGATCAGTTCCTCGCGATGGGCGCGGATGAGGTTGACGGCCATCAGGCCCGTCAGGCCGTCGTTGCCGCCGCCGCTCGATGGCGAGAGATCCGTCGGCACTGCACCGGCCGACGAATCTGCGCCGAGGAATGAACGCGAGCCGGACGAGGCGTTGCCCGGCGCATAGCCCGAAGGCACGTAGCCACGGGCCGCGGTGGAGAGCGAGCCGGCGGCAGCGCCGCGCAGCCGTGGGCCGGCGGGGACGCCGGGTCGGCCGAGACCGTCGAGCTCGCCGGAGCGGCTCACGACGGCGGTCAGCCGCCGCAGCAGCGTCATCAGCTGCTCGTCGGCCGCGGCGTTGCTGCGCGCGCGGGCGGCCGAACCACGCATCTCCGGCGCCGGGTCGCGCACGCTCTCGGGCGGGCTGCGACCCGGGAACGCGGTCGCCAGCGCACGCCGGTGGGCGGCGAGCAGGTCCCTGTCGCTGCCGGCGCCGGACGGATCGAAGTCGCCATGGCCGCTGTGGGTGGAGACGCGGCCATCGCGCGGCAGGCTGGCATAGCCGGAATGAGTGCCGCCGAGCTGGTTGCCCGGCCCCTCGACGGTGCGCACGGTCAGCGTCACGGGCCGGATGCCGCGCTCCTGCAGCATGCGCAGCACCTCCGCATAGCACTCCGGCATGACGTGCGCCATGGCGGGGCCGAACTCGCGCGCCAGCAGGCGCCGGCTCTCACGCTCGCCGGAGATCGCCTCGATGCCGCGATTGAGCGCCGCGCCGATCACTTCGGCGCGAAGCGGGTTGCGCTCGTCGTCGGCCTTGCCGAGGTTGAGCAGGGCGCCCATGTAGGCCGCCAGGTCACGCAGCTGCCATTCGCACTCGTGCGAAATCATCTGGCCGAGACGCACATAGTTCATGCGCTCCTCGACTTCGTGATCGTCGACCAGGCTGAGCGTCTGCCAGTCGGCCGATTCGAGCCTGCGCTGGTTGTCGACGCGTGGCGTGAGCTCTTTGGCCACGCGCTCGCGCAGGGACTCGTGAAAGGTGCCCTGGAAGGTGCCGGCGTTGCGGCGCACTTCCTGCTGCGTCACGATGAGCTGGTCGCGCTCGGAAATCTTGGCCGCGGTCTGGGCCCCCGCTCCCAGACTTTCGCAGACGCGCGTGGCGGCGACCGCCGCCGCATTGCGGATCAGCTGCATCGCCGCGTCGAGCGCAGCCTGGACCCGGGGCTCGGCCGGCGTCATGTCAGCGGCCGCACCTGGGCCGCGGTGCACTGACGGCAAACAGCGAACGATGTGAACGCGGAGGCTTCATCCGAAGAGAAGGCGGCAAATCCTCAGAGGACGGGCACAGGTCTGCCAGTATGGCGCCAACGCCGGCGCCCGGGTCGGCACTGTGTCACGGCCCTCCATCCGCCAGCAGGCAGGTCCCGCTCACGGCTGGAGGCGAACCCATCGAATTCCGTCGCCGATCCCATCGCTGCTCCAGGCGGTTGAGGCGCGCCCACTCCGGCACAGAGCCTGTCGACACGCCGCTCTCCGCTAGAATTCCGGGTTGACTTCGCGCATCCCGGGTGGCCTGCAAACATGAGTGAACAGAAGATCGACGGCGGCAAGCGAACCTGGATCATCGCATCGGGTTGCGCAGGCGCCGTCGGCGCCGGTTTCGTGGCCGTTCCCTTCGTCAGCAGCTTCCAGCCCTCGGAACGCGCCCGTGCCGCAGGCGCTCCGGTCGAGGTCGACATCAGCGCTCTCAAGCCCGGCGAGAAGATGACCGTCGAGTGGCGCGGCAAGCCCGTCTGGATCGTCAAGCGCACGCCGCAGCAGCTCGCGACGCTGCCCAAGCTCGACGGCCAGCTCGCCGACCCGAACAGCAAGCGCAAGCCCGACGAGCTCACGCCGCCCTACGCCCGCAACGTCGACCGCTCGATCAAGCCGGAGATCCTCGTCGTCGTCGGCATCTGCACCCACCTCGGCTGCTCGCCGAGCGACAAGTTCGTGCCCGGCCCGCAGCCTTCGTTGCCGGACAACTGGGCCGGCGGCTTCCTTTGCCCGTGCCACGGTTCCACCTTCGACCTCGCCGGCCGCGTCTACAAGGACAAGCCGGCACCAGACAACCTGGAAGTGCCGCCCTACATGTACCTGTCCGACAGCCGGCTTGTGATCGGCGAGGACAAGAAGGCCTGAACGGCCCTCACGCGAACCGACTCCGCAGGAACCCGACTCACATGGCTGAAATGCAAACTGCGCCGGCCGGCGCCGGACCAGGGCAGAAGCTGCTGACCTGGGTCGACAACCGTTTCCCGCTCAGCAAGCTCTACAACGAGCACATGGCGCAGTACTACGCGCCGAAGAACTTCAACGTCTGGTACGTGTTCGGCTCGCTGGCGCTGCTCGTGCTGGTGATGCAGATCCTGACCGGCATCTTCCTGACGATGCACTACAAGCCCGACGCCGCCAAGGCGTTCGAGTCGGTCGAGTACATCATGCGCGACGTGCCCTGGGGCTGGCTGGTGCGCTACATGCACTCCACCGGCGCGTCGGCGTTCTTCATCGTCGTCTACCTGCACATGTTCCGCGGCCTGATCTACGGCTCGTACCGGAAGCCGCGCGAGCTGGTCTGGCTGTTCGGCTGCGGCATCTTCCTGTGCCTGATGGCCGAGGCGTTCATGGGCTATCTGCTCCCCTGGGGCCAGATGAGCTACTGGGGCGCGCAGGTGATCGTGAACCTGTTCCAGGCGGTGCCCTTCATCGGCAACGACCTGTCGCTGCTGATCCGCGGCGACTACGTCGTCGGCGACGCGACGCTCAACCGCTTCTTCAGCTTCCACGTGATTGCGGTGCCGCTCGTGCTGCTCGGCCTCGTCGCTGCCCACCTGATCGCGCTGCACGAAGTGGGTTCGAACAACCCCGACGGCGTCGAGATCAAGGACTCGAAAGACGCGCGCGGCAACCCGGTCGACGGCATCCCCTTCCATCCGTACTACACGGTGCACGACATCTACGCCGTGAGCGTGTTCCTGTTCCTGTTCAGCGCGGTGCTCTTCTTCGCACCCGAAGGCGGCGGCTACTTCCTCGAGTTCAACAACTTCATCGAGGCCAACCCGCTGAAGACCCCGGCCCACATCGCGCCGGTCTGGTATTTCACGCCGTACTACTCGATGCTGCGCGCCACCACCGACCTGATGGTGAACGTGCTGGCGGCCATCCTCGCCGTGGCGGCGGTGCTCGGCATCCTGCGCGGCGGCCTGTCCGCGATGGCCAAGATCGTGCTGGCCGTCGCCGCGATCGTCGCCGTGTTTCTGCTCAAGACGTTCGACGCCAAGTTCTGGGGCGTCGTGGTCATGGGCGGCGCGGTCATGATCCTGTTCTTTCTTCCCTGGCTCGACCGCAGCCCGGTGAAGTCGATTCGCTACCGGCCGAGCTGGCACAAGTTCGCCTACGGCATCTTCATCTTCTTCTTCATCGTGCTCGGCTACCTCGGCTCGCAGCCGCCCTCGGCCATCGGCAACTACCTCTCGCAGATCGGCACGCTCATCTACTTCGGCTTTTTCCTGCTGATGCCCTGGTGGAGCCGCATCGGCCACTTCAAGCCCGTGCCGAATCGCGTTACCTTCGCTGCCCACTGAGCCGGCCACGATGAACAAGCTCCTTCTTCGACTTCTGGCCGTCCTCGCCCTCGCATCGCCTTTGGCGCCCGCATCGGCCAACGAAGCCGGGTATCCGTGGGATCGATTCCCGGCCGAGAAGATGACCGACGTGGCGTCGCTGCAGAACGGCGCGCGGGTCTTCGTCAACTACTGCCTGAACTGCCATTCGGCGAAGTACATGCAGTACAACCGGCTGAACGACCTCGGCCTCACCAACGAACAGATCAAGAAGAACCTCCTGTTCACGAGCGAGAAGGTCGGCGACCGGATGGTGAGCCCGCTCGATCCGCGGCAGGCGAAAGACTGGTTCGGGGCGGCGCCGCCCGACCTTTCCGTCATCGCGCGTTCGCGCGCGGAGGTGGGTAAGGGCAGCGGCGCCGACTACCTCTACACGCTTTGGCGGACGTTTTATCGCGACGACGCAAAGCCGACCGGCTGGAACAACATGGCCTTTCCCGACATCGCCATGCCGCACGCGCTCTGGCAGCTCCAGGGCGAGCGGCGCCCGGTTTTCGTCGACGAGAAGGACCAGCACCACGAAGGCAAGACGGTGCAGCGCTTCGCCGGCTGGCAGCAGGTGTCGCCCGGTCTGCTCGACGAGAGGCAGTACGACGAAACCATCGGCGACCTCGTGGCCTACCTTCAATGGATGGGCGAGCCGGCGCAGGGCAAGCGGGTGCGCATCGGCGTCGGCGTCCTGATCTTCCTGGCGCTGCTCGTCTTGTTCACCTGGCGCCTGAGCTCGGCCTATTGGCGCCAGGTTCACTGAGTCTGTCGCCGGCGCGCCTGCGCGCCCGCTCCACGGCGAAGCCGGGCACTGCCTGCTTCGCCGCCATTGTTTTTGCTGTCCCTGAGGAATCCCGACCATGATGGTGCTTTATTCCGGAACCACCGACCCGTATTCGCACCGCTGCCGCTTCGTGCTGTTCGAAAAGGGCATGGACTTCGAGATCCGCGACGTCGATCTCTTCGCCAAGCCCGAAGACATCGCGCTGATGAACCCCTACAACGAGGTGCCGATCCTGGTCGAGCGCGACCTCATCCTGTACGAGTCGCACATCATCAACGAGTACATCGACG